>JAZQWD010000116.1:0-6319 GCA_045632165.1 Acutalibacteraceae bacterium
CGTATTTTTAATTTTAAATATCCTTACGAATATATAAATCGTTTTGATGAATTAATGCTTCGTAAAGACGGTATAGATACATTTTATAACACTTATACAATAATATAACGGAGGAATGTATTATGGATTTTTTTGATGAAATTTTAGACAAAGCCAAGGTTGCGCTTGACGTTGCGGTTAAAGCAACCGAAGACGTTGTAGACAAGGGTAAGCAAAAATTTGATATAGCGTCACTTGAAAATAAAATCGCAAAGGATTACAAGTCGATTGGTGAAGCATTTTATAATTTTAAAAAGACAGGCGAAATTGATGATGAAGCGATTGAAGAATTAATTGCCTCGATTGATGAAAAAAAGGCAAAGATTGAAGAACTTAAAGAAGAAATGCGTAAAGCAAAAGCAGACCGCATTTGCGCTAACTGTGGCGCAGCCATTGAAGAAAATACGATTTTTTGCCCAATTTGCGGTCAAAAACTTGAGTTCACTACTGAAGATTAAAGAGGTATATTATGGAATTTGAAAAAATCGGAATTGTTGTTGCTGACGGTGATGAATATAAAGCGTTACGTAACAAAGTAGAAGCTGGAGACTTTGAAAAGCTTGAAATTTTAAAAAGAGAAGCCCATAAATTTGAAATTAAGACCGAAAAGGGTGCAGTTGAAGTTATTTCAATATTGTGCGGTATCGGTAAGGTTAATGCCGCCGCTGCGACGGTTTGTCTTATAAGCATGGGTTGCGACCTTATCTTAAATTATGGCCTTTCAGGTGGCGTTAGCGGTATCGGACGCGGGGAAATCACTATACCCAACAGTTTTTTAGAGCACGATTTTGACCTACAGGTTTTGGGTTACAAGCCTTGTGAAAAACCTTCACAACCCACATATATTTATAAAGCCGATGATGAACTTATGGCTATTGCAAAGAAAGTTATTCCAAACGCTAAATGCGGTACTGCCGTTACGGGTGACTCTTTTATTTGTGATGATGAGGTAAGGATTAAGTTAGCGAATACCTTCTCGGCGATGTCTTGCGATATGGAAACCGCTGCTATTGCTTACGTTTGTGAATATTGCGATATACCGTTTTTAGCGGTAAGACGTGTATCGGACGATGCGGGAAATGATGCAAAGGAAGCATACCGTGAAATGAACGTTTCTGATGAAACTATGCTTTATGATTACGTAGAAGAAGTAATAAAATCTATTATTTAGTTAGTTTTCTTAGATTTTATATTAAAATTTATACATAATTTTGTAATTTTTTTAACTTTTATTAGAAAACTGTCTAAAAACTATTGATTTTTAGATGAAAGTATGGTAAATATAAATAGTACTATGTTACATTCGGACAGGCGTTATATCCATCCGTTTTAAAAAAATTATTGGAGGTTCTATTATGAACAAAACAGAATTAATTGCAGCTATCGCTGAAAAAGCAGGCATTTCTAAGAAAGACGCTGACAAAGCTCTCGCAGCTTTCATCGAAACTGTTACTGATGAATTAAAAGCTGACGGCGCTGTACAACTTATCGGCTTCGGTACATTTAAGGTTGCTGAACGCGCTGCTCGTACAGGCGTTAACCCCAAGACCGGTGACAAGATCGAAATCGCTGCTTCTAAAGCTCCCGCTTTCAAGGCTGGCGCTGCATTAAAAGCTGCTATTAAGTAATTAAACTTTTGAGCCGTCTGTTTTCAGGCGGCTTGATTTTTTCGTTAGAGGTTTTTATTTTGAGATTAGATAAATATTTAAAGGTTTCACGAATTATTAAACGCCGCACTGTCGCCAATGAAGCGTGTGATGCGGGTCGTGTTTTGGTAAATGGTAAGGTAGCGCGTGCTTCTTATGACGTTAAGGTTGGTGACAAAGTTGAAATCGGCTTCGGTACGCGTGTTGTCAAAATTGAGGTTTTAAGCTTGAATGAAACCATTCACAAAGAAGACGCGGCACTTATGTATAAAATAATTGAATAATAAAGATACCCCTTAAATATATTTTTAAGGGGTGTTTTTTTATGGATGATACAGTAAGACAAAATAGTAATATTATTATTGAAAACCGAAAGCAGGTAAATATTTCGGGTGTAAAGGAATGTGTTAGCTTTGATGATGAAACTGTAATACTTGAAACCGTGCTTGGCAATCTTACAATTAAAGGTGAAAAACTTCATATAATTAATTTTGATACAAAAACGGGTGATTTTTCGCTTGACGGTAAAATCTATGCGGTGGCATATACCATAAGTCAAAACGGCGGTTCGTTCTTTAGCCGAATTTTTAAATAATTATGTGGGAAATTGATAACGGTTTTCAGTTAACCTCTTTTTTTGTGTCTTGCGGTTTTGGTGTAGCTTACTGCCTGTTGTATGATATTTTGCGCGCTTTAAGAAAAGCAAGCGATACTAGTGACGGTTCGGTATTTTTACAGGACATAATATATTTTTTTATTGTTTCGGTCACTACTTTTATGCTTCTTGTCGCACTTTCAAACGGTGAGATTAGAGGTTACGTTATTATTGGTATATTGGCAGGTTTTTCACTTTGTTTTTGTACTTTTTCGAAAATAAATTTAAAAGTTCTAACCTTTATTTTTCAAAAATTTGCATTTATAGGTTGTAAAATTGTCACGCTTTTTAATGGGATAATTGACTTTATTTGCCGATTTTTCGGTGAAACCATTAAAAAAATTAAAAAAATGCTTAATAATGCGAAAAAAATCTTAAAAAACCACTTGAAAAAGTCAGGGTAATTGTTGTATATTATATGTGACTGATTTTTTAGGAGGTGGCAAAAATGAAGCGCAAACCAAAAAGGGAAAGAAGTGTAATTTTAAAGATACTTTGCCTTGGTGTGTGTGTTTACGTTTTTGCAAACCTTGTAAGTCTTTGGTCAACGCTTAATGAAAGTCAGGCAGAGCTTAAAGCTTTAAAGGAAGAATATGCGGCAACTGAAAACGATATTGCAGAACTTAAAGCAATGCTTGCTGACGAATCAAATGCACAGATAATTGAAAAAGCCGCCCGTGAACGTTTAGGTTATATCTTTTCTGACGAACAGGTATTCATTGATATTTCGGGTAATTAGGTGAAAATTTAGGGGGATTATTGGCTAAAATGCAGCAACTCACTGTAGGAGAAATTGTGGAAGGTAAAATCACCGGAATAACAAATTTCGGTATTTTTGCGGATTTAGGAAAGGGAAAATCAGGTATGGTACATATATCAGAGGTTTCCCGCACTTACGTTAACGACATTAATGAACTTTTTAAGGTTGGCGACGTTGTTAAAATGAAGGTTATGAACATAACCGAAGAAGGCAAAATCAGTTTGTCTATTAAACGTGCGCTTGAACCGGAAAAGAAACCGGATGCGCCAAAGCGTCCCAGACAGGAACGCGCTCCAAGGGAATCCGCAAAGCCCGCGTATAATTCCTACACTTGGACACCTAAAAAGCAAGAGCCCGCAAGCTTTGAAGAAATGATGAACCGCTTTAAGCAAACAAGCGATGAAAAGTTTTCCGACTTAAAGCGTAAAAATCCTGAACAGGGTAGAACTAAGAAAAATAGAACAAGATAATTTAATTGGCGAAACTTAAGGTTTCGCCTTTTTTGAGGTATAGAATGAGTAAAATTAATTTAGTTGCCCCTTGTTTATTTGGGGTTGAAAGTATAGCAGCTGATGAATTCCGCCGTATGGGCTTTGAGGGCGTTAATGCCGAAAACGGTCGTGTGCTTTTAAGCGGTGAAGAAAATATGCTTGCCCGCGCTAATATTTGCTCGCGTTTTAGTGAACGAATTATGATAAACGTTGGTGAATTTGAAGCAACCACCTTTACCGAACTTTTTGACGGTGTTAAGGCGCTTCCTTGGGAGGAATATATCGGTCGCGATGATGCTTTTCCTGTAAACGGTTGGAGTATTAATTCACAGCTATTTAGTATTCCTGACTGCCAGTCAATTATAAAAAAGGCGATAGTTGAGCGCTTAAAGCTTCGCTATAAGATTAATATTTTCCCTGAAACGGGAAGCGAATATAAAATTCGTTTTTCTATTCATAAAAACGTTGTTACAATGATGATTGATACAAGCGGTGAAGGGCTTCATAAAAGAGGGTATAGACGCAATTCAAACGATGCGCCCTTAAAAGAAACCTTGGCGGCTTCTATGTGTGACTTAGCACGCATTTTCCCTGATACACAGCTTTTTGACCCATTTTGCGGCAGTGGTACAATTTTAATTGAAGCAGCGCTTATGGCTACCAAAACTGCCCCAGGTCTTCGCCGTTATTTTGCGGCTGAACGCTTTGGATTTTTAGACGATAAAATTTGGCGCGAAGAACGTACCCGCGCGCAGGATTTAATTCTTAAAAACGTTGAGTTTAGAGCGCAGGGCTATGATATTGATCCCGCTTGTGTAGAGCTAACCCTTGCAAACGCTAAAAAAGCAGGTGTTGAAAAATACGTTAAAGCGGCTATTGGCGACGTTAAGGATTTCAAAGCCCCCGAAAAACGCTGCCTTACTATTTGCAATCCCCCTTACGGTGAGCGCCTATTAGACGTAAAAGCTGCCGAAGAGCTTTATAAGGTAATGGGTAAACAGTTCGAAATGGGTGAGGGCAGAAAATATTTTATTATCAGTCCCCACGATGAATTTGAAAAGCATTACGGTAAAGAAGCCGACAAGCGTCGCAAACTTTATAACGGTATGATTAAATGTCAGTTATTTATGTATTTTAAATAGTTGACATTAAATGATTATTGTCATATAATATTTAATGTAATCTTCAGGGCGAGGTGTAATTCCTCACCGGCGGTGATAGCCCGCGAGCCGTATGGCTGATTTGGTGAAATTCCAAAGCCGACAGTATAGTCTGGATGGAAGAAGAGTTGATATTTAACTTTTACGCCCTTATTGTATGTAAGGGCGTTTTTTATTATAGAGGTGTTTTATTATGCGTAAGGAAGAAATGAAAAAACTTGCATTTTGTGCACTTTTTGGTGCGCTCGGCTTTGTTTTAATGCTTCTTGAATTTCCTTTACCTATTATTCCGTCATTTGTAAAGCTCGATTTTTCGGAATTGCCTGCATTAATTGTTAGCTTTGTTTATGGTCCGCTTTATGGTATTTTGGTATGTTTGCTCAAGAATTTATTGCACCTTTTTGTTACCACAAGCGCAGGTGTCGGTGAGGTTTCAAATTTTATCCTTGGCGCAATTTTTGTTGGTGTAGCAGGATTAATATACAAGTATAATAAAACCCGCAAATATGCCCTTATCGGTTCGCTTGCAGGTGCTTTGGTGATGGCTTTAATAAGCATTTTTACTAATTACTATATTGTATATCCTGCCTTTTCGGTTCTTTATGGTTTGCCGATGCCTGCAATTATTGGTATGTATAAAGCGATTTTACCGTCGGTTGGCGGACTTTTTGAAGCGCTTGTTATTTTTAATTTACCATTTAACTTTGCAAAAGGCATAATCGATGCCGCGATTTGTTTTTTAATTTATAAAAAGCTTTCACCGATACTAAAAAAATAACTTGACAAATTTTTATTTTATGTTACAATAATTAACGCAAATTAAATATCGTCCTTATCAAGAGTGGTGGAGGGGCACGGCCCGATGAAACCCGGCAACCTGTTTTTACAAGGTGCTAAATCCGTCGGAGATATCCGAAAGATGAGGTTAAGATTTAACGCCTTATCTAACGGAGAAACTTCAAAAGAGGTTTTCTCCGTTTTGATTTTTTGTGAAGTTTTTGCTAACGCAAAAGTGAAGTTGTGAGCGTGGCTCACAATGAAGTATGGGCAAAGCCCAAATGAAGTTAAGTTTGCCACTTCGCCTCAGGCGAAACTTCACTCACGAAGTGAACTTCATTATCGAAGATAACTTCACTTGCCCATAAGGGCAAACTTAGTTGTGGCACGAACGTGCCACGGGTGGAGGGGTACGGCCCGAAGAAGCCCGGCAACCTGTATTAACAAGGTGCTAAATCCGTCGGTATTATCCGAAAGATGAGGTAGTTTTATAAAACCGCCTCGCAAGAAGGCGGTTATTTTTTGTGAATAAAGTTTATTAAACAGAGAGGAATTATAAAAATGGCAAAAATGCTTTTTACTTCTGAATCGGTTACCGAAGGTCATCCCGACAAAGTATCCGACCAAGTTTCTGACGCGGTTTTAGACGCAATTTTCAGTCAAGACCCTTATGCACGTGTTGCGTGCGAAACCTTCTGCACAACAGGCATTGTTACCGTAATGGGTGAAATTACCACTACCGCACAGGTTGATATTCCCGCAGTTGTACGCGAGGTTGTTTGTGATATTGG
>JAZQWD010000117.1:0-3087 GCA_045632165.1 Acutalibacteraceae bacterium
CGCCGCATACGGTACATTCTTTATGTTGTGCACCTGCTGCAGCATCAGTTGCTGCGGTATCTACAATCCATTCACCTGCGGTGTGACCCTTTGCACCGATTACTTCGCTCGAAATAACTTCGCCGCAATCATCACAAGTAACGGTGATTGAACCGTCTACTGTACAGGTTGCATCATTAGTGTTGGTTGTGGTCTTTTCGTGTGTGCAAGGAACTTCAGTAGCAACTTCAATGAGGTTCATGAAGTTGTATTCTTGTGCTTGAGAAATTGAATAGGTACGAAGTTGGTCAAAACCTGTTGAAAGAGCAAAAGAACGTGAGTATTCGTTTGCGTAAAGACCAGTTTTTGCATCAATTGTAAAGTAGCAAGGAGTTGCGCTTAATGAGAAGGTTTGAGCGCCATCGCCAATTACAAGGTATTGCTTGGCTTCGCCGTCAATATAGAATGCGTAGTAGGTGCCGTTGGTTTCTACCTTGATGATAGCAGCGGAAGCAGCATCGTTTACGATACCACCAACAGTACCAGTAGAAGTACCATCGAAGTAGTACTCAGTAGTGGTTTCGTTAATTTCGTCGGTGATAATAACACCTAAGTTATAATCTTTTTCGTCAACTACGAATGTAGCCATACCACAAGCGCAGTTACCATTTGTGTAGTCGTGAGCTTCAACACCGAATTTGTCGCCACAGTCAGCGCAAATATTCCAGTGTTCATAAGCATCAAACATTACAGTATATTCGCCGGTATGTTCACAAACAATAGAAGAAATTGCTTCAAAAACAAAGGCAGGTTGAGAAGCTTTAACATTTTGTTTGTCGTAAGGACGAACGTTTTTAGCATTGCTTACATATAAAGCAGGAGCGTGTCCGGTTGAAGCAGCATAGGTACCTACACCTTCAACGTTGGTTATAAGTGTAGTGTTATAAGTAAGATCACAAGCTGCATCAAGAGTTGTAACTAAGAAAAGTTTAGATGAGCTATTACCTACGCTAAGATATTTTTTGGTTTCGCCTTCTAAAATATAGAAACGAACACATTCATTTTCAACAATTTCTTTATAGAATACAACGGCAGCTTCTTTATCGGTTACAGCATAACCTTGACCACCGCTAATTGAACCATTGAAATAGTATTTAACACCTTCGGTGGTGGTAGCTACCATGTAGTAACCGTTAGCATTAACAGTTTCGTCAGCGGTAACAGACTTAGCTTCGCAAACAGAGCAAATACCGTCAACGAAAGCGTGAGGAGCTAAAGGTAATGCTTCACCAGTAACTACGTCGCCGCAAACTGAACAGGTCTTATCAACTGAGCCAGCAACGGTACAGGTAGATTCAACTTTGTTGCTTTCTTCGTATTTATGACCGAGAGGATCAATGTCTTCAATTTTGTCATGACCGCAAGCTGCACATTCATAGGTGGTAGAACCCTTTTCGGTACAGGTAGGATCAGTAACAGAAATGATTTCATAATCATGTTCTTCACAACCACCGGTTTCGGTAACAACGAAGGTGATAGAGTTAATCATTGTACGGCAGTTGCTTGAAACGGTCGAGAGAGAAACTGTTTTGGTAGAAGAGGTATCAACAGTGATGTCGGTGTAAGCACCGTTATCTGATGATGTAGAAAGAGTGGTGGTTGTGCCGTTGATGGTAACCTTTGTATTCTTTGCCTTGTATTTAGCGGCAGAGATGATAACAGTGTTAACATTTTCCGGAACAGTGAACTTGAATGAACCGATAGCAGAAGAAGTGCCGAGCTTAAGACAGCCGTTACCCTTAGCATCGTTTGCGCCGGTGTAGAATTTAACACCGTTTGTGATTGACAAGGTTACACCATTTACGGTTTCGGTGTAAGTGGTTGCGTTTGTACCATCAGCATGAGTGGTGGTGTTTTTGTCAGCACCCAAATCAAACACAATGTTTGTTTCAGCAGCGGAAGCGCTGAAAGCCATAGGCACTACTGCGAGAAGTAATGCCACTGTCAAAAGAATTGACAAGATTTTTTTCATTTTTTGTTTCCCCTTTTTTAGATTTTTTAAGTTGGAAAAAAACTTTCCCCTTATACCTATTATTATATATATGGCTTGTCCTAAAAGCAAGTGCAAAACAATAAAATTGCCAAATAATAAGTTTTTTTGGCATTATTTACAAAAGCAATAGGAAAAAGTTAGAACTTATATCGAAAAAAATAAGAAAAACCATATAATATATTGTATATATAGTATTTTTTTGTTTTAAAATATGTATATATTGTGTTTGCGTATTCAAATTATAGTTTGTCGGGCTGTTAAATTAGAGGCACGCGTAGGGAACGACCTATGTGTCGTTCCGTTATTTTGCGGTCGCACACACAGGTGCGACCCTACGCGATATATCAATATAGTCACCCATAAACCCAAAATTCACCGCAAAAATAAAACCAAGCCATTAATTTGACTTGGTTTTAAAATTATTTTGTAAATTCCTTTACCCAATTTTGCACGCGTTTAAATTCGTCGGTTAAAATTACGTCCATACCCATTTTTATAAACTGCTCGGTCTCTTCACGGGTATTCGACCAACAAACGTTACAAATAATGCCGTGTGCGTGGGCTTTATCGACCATTTCTTGGTTATAATACGGTTTATAAAATTGCAATCTTTCAACACCGAGCTCTATTGCGCGGTCAACTATTGCCCAATTTCTTGAAAAATCGTGACCGATACAAACCGCAATATCGGGGGCATATTCTTTAAATTGCTTAATATCGGCATCAATTTCAATCATCAAATAAACGTATTTTTCGCAGTCATATTCGCGGATAAGACCAATAATCTTTTCCATAATATCGCGAGGGTACGGTCTGTCGAAAAATGGCTTAATATGTATGTTTAAAATGGTTCTTCCACCGAATTTTTGCAAAATTTCCTCGAATTTTACAATTTTTAGTCCTTCAAAACGCTCGGTAAACTTGCAACCGAAGTCGTATTTTAAAAGTTCTTCATAGGTTAAGTCGAAAACGTTGCCCGTGCCGTTTGAAACGCGGTCCAAATTCGGGTCGTGGCTGGAAACAATCTCACCGTCCTTGGTGTGCCAAAGGTCGAA
>JAZQWD010000118.1:0-3850 GCA_045632165.1 Acutalibacteraceae bacterium
GATAAAATACCCGAAGATTTAATTGATGCCGGCTCGGTTATATCGGGTTGTGGCCCTGCGTTTGTTTATACATTCGCAAACGCTTTGGCAAAGGCGGGCGAAAACGTTGGATTATCGCAAGATAAGGCAATTTTATATGCAGCACAAACCTTAAAAGGTGCGGCGGAATTATTGCTTACAAGCGGTGAAAGCCCCGAAGTTTTACGCCAACGCGTATGCAGTCCTAAGGGTTCAACCATTGAGGGTGTTGAGGTACTATTAAATTCCGAATTTGATAATATTGTTAATGATACTGTCAAGGCATCATTTAAAAGAACAAAGGAATTGGGTAAGTAATGCTACCGCAAAGAAAACCTACGCGGTTAAGGAATTATGATTACAGTAATAACGGATATTATTTTATAACGATTTGTACGGATAACCGCAAAAATTTGTTTGGCAATATCGTAGGGGACGGCGCCCACGACGTCCCGAAAATGATATTATCGAAATATGGCAAGATAGCGGAATATGAATTGTTAAAAATTAAATCACATTATGAAAATGTGAAAATTGATAAATATGTTGTTATGCCTAATCATATTTATTTGATAATTCAAATAACGGAACGGATAAATCCGTTCCCTACGATAAATTTTGATATTTCAAATATTATTGGAAAGTATAAAGCCGCTGTTACACGCAATGTAGGGAATGCATTTATGCATTCCGAAAAAATTAAAATTTGGCAACGTTCTTTCCACGACCATATAATTCGTGGAGAAGATGATTATCTGAAAATTTGGAACTATATCGACACTAACCCGCAAAAGTGGAAAGAAGATAAGTTTTATATTGAATAGCAAACGGACTTGGAGAGTTTTCTCCAAGTCCATTTTAATGTTGTTAATAAAGTTTAACTTGTACCCAAAGGGTTTCATAATATTTTCTGATTTCATCGTCGATATTATGATAATACTGGACCTTTGGCATATCTTCGTCTTTAGGGTACAAAATTTCGTTTTGATAATAGTAATAATCAGGGTTGTTAATTACCGCAGTATTAGGTGAGGCATAACCGATATATTCAGCATTTGCAGTGGCAATATCGGGCTCTAAAAGGAAGTTGATATAAAGCATTGCGGCTTCAACGTTTTTGGCATTTTTAGGGATGCAAACTGAATCAATAAAAATGTTAGTGCCTTCTTTTGGATAGAAAAACTTAAGGTCGGGGTTGGTTTCAGCCATTGTTAAATAGTCGCCCGCATAATAGGGGGCAATGGCGGCTTCACCCGTTTCCATTTTGCCGTAAACCTCGTCCATTACGTAAGACTGCAAATTCGCCTTTCCTTTTTTAAGCTTTTCGGCAGCTTTATCCCAATCCTTTTTGTTACCGCTGTTTATATCAAGTCCCAAAAGCATTTGAGCGGTCATAAAGGCGTCACGCGGGTTGTTAAAATTAAGAACCTTGTCCTTATATTTTTTATCCCACAAAACATTCCAAGAATACTCAACCTCGCCAACTAATTTGGGGTTATAAATAACGCCAACCATACCAACGTTATAAGGCACGGTATATTCGTTGTTTTTATCGAAATAAGCCGATTTATATTTTTCGTCAATCAAATCATAATTTGACAGTTTAGAGGTGTCGATTTTTTGAAGCTCGCCCTCTTTAATAAGGCGCTGAATCATATAATCCGACGGGATAATAATATCATATTTAACACCGCCGTTTTTAACCTGAGAATACATTGTTTCGTTGCTTTCAAAGGTAAGGTAATTAACCTTAATGCCTGTAAGCTTTTCAAATTCTCGGTTAACGTCAATAGCGCCGTCGCCACCGTCTGAAATATATTCGCCCCAGTTGTAAACCGTAAGCTCTGTGCCTTCGTAATCCCTTGTATATTCTGCCCTTAAATCTAAATCGTGGTATTCATAACCGCAACCGCAAAGCATAAGTGCAAGAATGGCAAAACAAATTAAAACACTTAAAATCTTTCTCATTTTGCACCCACCTTTCGTGATGCAGCTTGCTTTTCGCTCTTGCTTTGAAGCATATTGTAAAAAATAAGTAATGCGAACACTACAAAGAAGATAATTGTTGAAAGGGCATAGGTGTCGGGTGTTACCGACTTTTTGGTCATATTGTAAATAACAATCGGTAAGGTTTGGTATTTACCACAGGTAAAATAACTTATTACAAAATCATCAAGTGACAGGGTAAACGCCATAATTGCACCCGTCATAATACCTGTTGAAATTGATGGTAAAATAACCTTAAAAAACGCTGTAAAAGGGGTACAACCAAGGTCTAAAGCGGCATCGACTAAGTTGGCGTCGGTTTGCTTTAACTTCGGCATAACCGATAAAATAACGTAAGGTAAATTAAATGTGATATGCGCGGCAAGCACCGTCGCAAAACCCAGAGATTCATTAAGGTTAAAAAGGTTGCCAATAAAAATGAACAAAAGCATTAATGAAATACCTGTTACGATATCGGCATTCATCATAGGAATGTTGGTCATAGACATAACAAGTGAAGATGCAACCTTTTTGCGAATTGCTAAAATACCAACTGCCGCAGCGGTACCAAGCACAGTTGAAATAAGCGCTGATAAAACCGCAACTATAAGAGTGTGCTGGAGTGCCGTAAGCATTGTGGTGTCGTAAACAAGACCTTGATACCATTTGGTTGAAAAGCCCTCAAACACCCAAACCGAGCTTGAAGAGTTGAATGAAAATACAATCATTACGGCAACAGGTGCGTAAAGGAAAAGTAAAATGAGTGCGATGTAAAGGCGGGATAATATTTTCATATAATTACCCCCTCACTGTCATCGTCAGAGAAGCGGTTCATAATAACCATACAAACCAAAATCATAACCATAAGCACCATTGAAATTGCTGATGCAACGTTATAATAATCAGGCCCTGCGTTAAAGAAATATTCAATAACGTCACCAACAAGCATGGTTTTATTACCACCAAGCTTTTGAGAAATATAGAAGGTACTAACCGAGGGTACAAACACCATCGTAATGCCCGAAATAATGCCTGGGCGACTAAGCGGTAAAATAACCCGTCTAAACTTATTAAAAGCGTTTGAGCCAAGGTCTTCCGATGCTTCTAAAAGTGATTTATCAATTTTAGACATTACCGAATAAATGGGCAAAATCATATAGGGTATAAAGTCATAAACCATACCTAAAATAACTGCACCGGGGGTGTTAATAAGCTTTAAGGGTTCAATCCCTAATTTGCCTAAAAAGGTGTTTATAAGACCTGTATTGGCTAAAATGGTTATCCAAGAATATGTACGGATAAGGAAGTTCATCCACATGGGTATCATTACAATCATCATTAACATTCTTTGTGAAGATACGTTAACCTTTGTCATAAAATACGCCATGGGATAAGCGAGTAAAAGGGTTATAACTGTTGCGATAGCGGCATATAAAATTGAAATGCCAAACGCCTTTTTATAAAGCCCGATTTGCTGAATGTTTTCAAGTGTGAACGCACCGTCGGCATTTGTAAAAGCAAAGTAAAGCATTATAAAAAGCGGAACAACGATAAATATAACCGACCAAACAATGTGTGGCGCCGCTAAAAGCTGACTGCCAAAGCGTTTTTTGTTCATTCTGGCTATTCCTCCTCGATAATATCGGAGAGGTGGTCGATTTCTTCACTATAGCTTGAATAGTCGCCGTAAAGACCCGAATATTCGCTCTTTTTCATAATGTGGATAGCGTCAGGCTCGATGAAAAGTCCAACCTTATCGTCAACAAAATGCTCATCGGTGGTTTGAATCATCCACTTAAAGCCGCCGATATCTACGATAATTTCATAGTGAACACCTAAGAATGAA
>JAZQWD010000119.1:0-21364 GCA_045632165.1 Acutalibacteraceae bacterium
GTATCGTTCTTCTTTTCTGCCTTTTTAGTTTCGGGCTTTGCTTCGTTTTTCTTGGGTTCTGCCTTCTTTTCAGCGGGCTTATTTACTTTTTTATCGTGTTTCTTTTTGGGCTTTTCGTCGGGTAATTCAATAAATGCCTTAACCTCTGCCTTGCAGCCACCAAAAAGACCTAAAGTTTTCTTTTTAGGGAATGTAATAACTTCAAATTGAACGTCGGCATCAGCCGCTGCGCCCAATTTTAAAGCAGCATCTTCTCTGGCTTCGTCTATGGTAAGACCTGTGCCGATTGCTTCTTTAATCAAGGGATTTCCTCCTTATAATAGTTTTAGTTAGTCGAAACAGTAAATTGTATTACTGTTTCGTCAACAAATCTTTGATTTGTTGTCAAATTTTTAGAAAAAATTTGACTAAATCCATTGCAATGAATGTAGTACACAATTGATTTTTGAAAAAATTCAATTGTGTAAAGCCGATAAAATCGGCTTGTCGAAGCACTTTCAGTGTTTCGACAAACTATAATCATTATAAATTCAAAAATTATTCCTCAATTTCGCCAAACTTTTTAATTTGTGTGGTTTCAAAATCACACTGCTTTACAAGTTCCTTTGCGCGGTCTTTAGCCAAAAGCTTTTGAGGACCGTAGAATTGTTGTACTAATACTTGAATAATACCACCGATAAGTGATGAGCAAGCCCAGTAGAAGGTTACGCCGCAAGGGAAACCGAAACCGATGAATAATGAAATCAACGGCATTGTGAGCATCATACCCATCATATTGGGAGCATCAGGGTTTTGCTTTTTCTGTAATGACATTGAAAGTAAGCTTGAAAGAATTTGCGCCGCAAACGCTAACAAGGGCATAATCCAAGTGCGGTTAAATGCATTGAAAATATCGATTGAGAATTTAGGAGTTGCAGTAAGGTCAATGCCGAACAAGGTGAAGTCGATATCAGCTTCCTTATCCTTTTTGATCATATACTTCAAATCTTCATCAATTTTCTTATATTCCTTAGCGGGAATACTATCCTTTAAAAGGTCAAGCTTTTCATCATCGCGGATGATTTTAATAATGCCAAGCTGATTGTTAGCGTTGTTTGCGCTCCAATCAAGCTTTTTAATGAGGGAGTTATACTTGTCCTCATCTTTTTTCTTAATGCTGTTAAGACTTTCGGTAACAACTGAATTAACGTTGGTTACTTTCGCCTTTTCAACACCCGACAAATAGGTAACCGGCGACATAATAAGCCAGTAAATACTAAGCATAACAATCATACGGAAAAGCATAGGTAGACAGCCGCCACCCATTGAAACGCCTTCCTTTTGATAAAGTTCTTGCATTTCTTGACTGTATTTTTGTCTGTCATCGCCGCATTTTTCCTTTAAAGCGTCAAGCTTGGGCTTGATACGCATTTGCTGAACTGATGACTTTTGACTTTTAATGGTAAGAGGAATAAAAGCCAAGTTAATAAGCAATGTAAAAACAAAAACTGCGATAGCAAAATTACCGCCACTCATATCCGCAATAAAACGCAAGATATAACTAAACGGTATATTAATAATATCAAATAACTTATCCATAATTTCTATACACCATCCATTTGAAAATGGTTATTTTTAAAATCAATGTTTTTCCTTTTTAGGCGGGACCGGATCGTACCCACCCTTGCAAAAGGGATTGCAACGTAAAATTCTCCAAATAGTTAGGGCCGTGCCCTTAAATGCGCCGTGAGTAGATATTGCCTCAATACCGTATTGAGAACAGGTAGGTGTAAAACGGCAGCAAGCGATTTTTCTGGGAGAAATATTTTTTTGATAAAACCTAATGAGAGATATTAGTATTTTCTTCATTTTCGTTTTGTAAAGCACCTGCAGTTTCAAGTGTTTTTTCAAAAATCAAGGCAAGTTCGGTGCTTTTAATCTTTAAAATTCTGGTTCTTGCAACAATTACAAAATCCAATCCGTTTTGAATTTTAGGTAAAACGGAAGAAAACGCGGCAGTAATAACACGCTTTGCACGATTACGCTTTACCGCCTTGCCGATTTTTTTACCGGCAGTAATGCCAAGCCGTACATCCCCTGTGCGGTTCTTGGTAATATAAACCACCGCATGGGGAGTGACAAACACCTTGCCACGATTATACGCCCGACGAAATTCACGATTTTCTTTTAGCTTTTGAATTCTCATAACAAAAGTAAAAGCCACATATAAGTGGCTTTTAGTATGTCAATTTCTTTCTGCCTTTTGCTCTGCGACGTGCCAAAACCTTGCGGCCGTTAGCAGTTGCCATTCTCTTTAAGAAACCGTGCTCTTTCTTACGATGAAGCTTCTTAGGTTGATATGTTCTTTTCAACTTAAACCCTCCTTAATTAACTATTTCGTTACGTAAGCATATTTTCCTTTATACATAACCTTACAGGATAAGATTATATCAAAAACTATATAAAAAGTCAATAAAAATTTGATGTGAAGCCAAAAAAGCGATAGGAACCCAAGGTTTCTACCGCTTTTTTGTAATTTTACAGCTTCAAATTATAGTTTATCGGGCTGTTAAATTAGAGGCACGCGTAGGGAACGACCTATGTGTCGTTACGTTATTTTTGCGGTCGCACACACAGGTGCGACCCTACGCGATATATCAATATAGTCACCCATAAACCCCAATTTATCCCTTAAAACTTTTGATTAAGTTTTTTAAGCGGATATCTTAAAAGTGCCATAACCACAACCGCAATTACAGTATTAGGTAACATATAAATTGCGTTATAAACAATTGAATAAATTACAGGGTTTGCAAATGTTACACCAATGGATTCAACTTCGGTTGGTACTGTAATAAGATAAATTGTAACACCGCTTATAAAGTGAATCGCAAAACGCGCAATACAACCGATAAAAGTAGAAACTTCAATTGCCCAATTCTTTCTTT
The DNA here is from genome assembly GCA_045632165.1 of Acutalibacteraceae bacterium. GTDB lineage: Bacteria > Bacillota > Clostridia > Oscillospirales > Acutalibacteraceae > UBA737. The sequence goes on from JAZQWD010000119.1 coordinate 2,928, forward strand.
TGAAAATACCGGCCAAGCCCACTGCACCGTATGCTAAAACATAGTCGAGTAAAATTGACGGAAGTCCCCAACCGATACCGCCGCCGATTAAGCATTTAATAAGACCGAATACCAAACCGCTGCCAACGCCGTATGCCACACCGTGACGAAAAGCAATGATGAAAAGCGGAACCATAACAAAGTCAATTGAACCGCCAAAAACGCCGATTTGGATTTCAATGGCGCAAAGTGCTGTAGCTAAAGCTATAAACAAGGCGGATTCACACAGTTTGTAAATTGGTTTTTTTACGTTTTCTTTCATTTTTTATTTCTCCTTGATTTTCTTATTGCAATCAGTTCCGAAATACAAAGTTTTTATGTTTTGGCCAAAACAAAAAACCGCAGGCAATTTAACCTGCGGTAATACACGTGCTGTATTTCCCTACGGCCGCATTATCGGCATCAGGTAATCGGTCGAAGCCATAGCCATATTAAGGCGGGCATCCTCTCAGCCGGAGTTTCATCCAGCTCCCTAATTGCAAGCAAATTATACTACTATGAGTTTAATTTGTCAAGCGTTCTTTATCTTTTAAAATTTGTTTTTGGTAACGGTCCTCTTCAGAAAAAATGCAACCGCAATATTTTTGCATATAAAAGCCCTTTTCGCGCGCAAGATTATTGCCGTTTCTAAAATTAACACGAAAATCGCGGTATAAAAACTCTATGTTAAATTCTTCTGCAAGCTTTTCCCCTGTCGACCTTATACCTTCGTGGTCTTGATAAAGACTGCAAAGAAGCGTTGTTGTAAAGGCGTCGTAACCGTTTTCTTTTGCAAATTTTGCCGTTTCATACATACGAATGTTATAACAGTATTTACACCTGTTATCTATATTATTCGCTACCGCCTTAACAAACTGGCGAAGCCCGTAATTCTCTTTAACTCTTACTGTAAGACCTATTTCCTCAGCATACGCTAAAAGACAGTCGCGGCGCGACTTATATTCGGTATATGGGTGAATGTTAGGGTTAAACCAAAAAAGTTCAATATCAAAACCTTCACTTTGCAAGGGCTCAATACAAGAAAGCGAACAAGGCGCGCAACAAGTGTGTAATAAAACCTTCATTTTAAACCTCTATAATTATTGGCATAATGCCATTTTCTTCAATATCTATAACCGCATAAGTGGGCTTTCCGTCACGTGGGCTGCTGCACGAACCGGGATTCACAATCCACACCCCGTCCTCATACAATGTTAAGGGAATATGCGTATGACCGAAAAGCGCAATATCACAGCCCTGCTCCTTTGCGGTTTTGAGCAAGTGTACGGTTGAGGATTTAACCCCCAAGGTGTGTCCGTGGGTGTAAAAAATCTTCTTACCTGAAACCTTTTCGATTCCACTTGACGGAAAGGTTGAAAAATAATCACAGTTGCCCGACAAAATATGGAACTGTTTTTCAGGGAAAATATATTCAAAATCCTCCATATCACCCGCTAAATCGCCAAGGAAAAACACGTGAGAAGCGGTCGGTTGTGCGTATAAAATTTTTTCGATTACCCGCCCGTTACGGTGCGAATCGGAAATAACTAAAACACGCAAAGTAACACCCCTATTCTAAAAAGCAAATTTTAACATAAATATATTATGGGAGATGATTTTTTGAATCAAAACAAACATTTTAACGACCTTTTGAAAAGCAACGGAAAAATTGATAAAAAAGCAGTGGAAAATGCCGTGAAAACAGGCAACACCGATTCGCTTGTAAACAGTTTATCAAACGAAGATAAGCAAAAACTTTTAAATATTATGTCTGACAAACAGGCAATGAGCGATATTTTAAAAAGCCCGCAAGCCCAAGCGCTTTTAAAGCTTTTTGGTGGTAAAAATGGATGATTTAAACGCAAAGCTTTCGGAAATATTATCAGACCCCGAAAGTATGAACCGCGTGCGCGAAATGGCGGAAAGCATTTTAGGTGAAAAGCCCGAGCCACCGCCACCAAAAGCCGATTTTAGCGCCTTGGGTGATATTGGCGAAATAACCCAAATAATGGGGCTTGTTTCAAAACTGCAAAGCCATAACGATGACCCACGCGCCGCACTGCTCACCGCATTAAAACCGCATTTAAGCGAACAAAAGCGTGAAAAGGTTGATACCGCCATTAAAATTTTACGGCTTTTAGATTTATTACCGCTTATAAAGGAAAGCGGTATTTTAGGTAAGCTTTTATGAATGAATCCTTTAATAATCAAAAACAACGCGCCATTGACGAGCTTTTAAAAATTGGTCAAAGCGCACCGCAAAAGCCACCGCCACCAACACAAAAGCCACCGCAAAACAATTCGTTTTTAGGACTGGATATACCCATATTAAACCAGCTCAAATCCGACGGTGATTTAACCCTTGTATTAGGTCTTTTACTTTTACTTTTAAACGAAAAAGCAGATAAACGACTGCTTTTTGCGCTTCTTTATATTCTACTTTAAAGAAAGAGTATATCCAAAACGGAATATACTCTTTTTAAAATTATTCTTTAGTTTCAAAAATTCCGCTAAAAGCAAATGCAGCAATAAAGAACGCTACCATCATCAAAACAAACTGTGAATAAAGCGGAATGTGATTATAACCGTTTTTCACAAAAAGGTTAGCAATAATATTTGAAGCCGCAGTAACAAAACAAATAGAACCTGCTAAAACGGTGCGTAAATTAAGGGTTTTATCGTGGTCGTCAAGACAATAAAATGCCGCATAGCTTACAAAGAAAAGTAACGTACAGCACAAAGCCGCAATAAAGAAAATATTTTCAGCAATAAGTGAAAGTGATGAAATATTTATAAACGAACAAATAATTCGCATTATAGCATAAAGCGCGGGTATTGTGTGCAAAATATCAGGCATTTGGAATTTTAATACCTTAGAAAGCGCGAACGCGCCAAAGTATAATACTGCGCCAAAACCAACCGCTTTCATTAAAATAACCTGCCAAGCCATACCCTGCATTGCAAACTTTTCTGAAATAAGCTCATACAAAAGCGCGAATGATGTAAGCCCCGAAATTATCGGCAACAATTTTGCAGTTTTTTCTTTTTTAATATGCAGCGACTTGTGCGAAACTATTGCCGCAGCAACACATAATACAAACACCAAAACAGTTAGTATTAAACCCAAAACACTGTTATCGCGTTTATAAAAACCGTTTTTAAAATCGGTTATAGAAAATACCTGTGTTAATCTTAACACAAAAGCGGTAAGTATTAACCCAAGACTTAACCATATTTTTTTATTTATCATATTACTAAACGCCTCCAAAGTAATAAGACACGTAAAAAGTGCATACTATAAAATATAATATAATATGTATTTCAAAAAATGTCAACTTATTTAAAAAGGAAGGTTTTAAAATGAAAAAAGTATTAAGTTTTTCAATATTGCTTGTAGTATTTTTACTGCTTTTGCCCCTAACGGTATTAGGACAACCATCTACACCCGTTAACGATACCGTTAAGATTGAGGAGGTAAAAGCCACTAAAAAATTCAAGATTTTAAATACCGACACCAACCAAGTTAGCGAAATATCGTATAACGATTATATTTTTGGGGTTGTTGCAGCCGAAATGCCTGCCCTTTACGAGGTAGAAGCATTAAAAGCACAAGCGGTTGCCGCCCACACCTTTGCGCTTCACCGCATGGTTACTAACAGCGATAAGGGATATGACATAACCGATGATTTTACGGTAGACCAAGCGTTTATAACCGAAGGAAAAGCGCGTGAAAAATGGGGCGAAAAAGCCGATGAATATATTACTAAAATTAAAGGTGCAATAGAAGCCACCAAAAACCTAGCGCTTACATATAACGGTGAAATTGCACTTTCGGTTTATCACGCAATATCACCCGGCATAACCGAAGACGTAAAAAACGTTTGGGGCGGTAGCCGACCGTATCTTGTTAGCGTTGACAGTGCAGGAGATAAATTATCACCAAATTATCTTTCCGAAAAAAGTATTACCGCAAGTGAACTTAAAAAGCTATTTCCAAATATAACCTTTAAAGGAAAAGAAAGCGATTATTTTAAAAATACACAAAAAACACCGTCGGGCACAGTTAAAACCGTATTGCTTTGCGGCAGCGAAATAAGGGGTAGTGAAATTCGCAAAGCGTTAGACCTTAATTCAAGTTGCTTTGATATAACCTATAAAGACGGCAGCTTTAAATTTACCGTTTACGGCTATGGTCACGGGGTTGGTATGAGTCAAAACGGTGCAAATTATATGGCACAACAAGGCGCAGATTTTGAAGAAATATTGTGTCATTATTATACAGGTTGCAAGATTGAGGAGATAGTTTAAGCTTATAAAAGCGTAAAATGATTCTTTTTAAAAATCAGTAACCCTTCATCCCTCATTTTACAAAGTTCATTTGACATAGCGCTTCGGTCAACTGCCAAAAAATCAGCCATTTGCTGACGGTTTAATGGTATTGCAAAACTTGGCGAATTATTAATCCTTGCCTGATTTGAAAGATAACAAATAAGCTTTTCACGGGTAGAACGCCTTGTGACACATCCAAGTTTATTAACTAGATTTCGATTTTTTTCTGCAACAGCAAAAATTAAATTTTGTATAACTATAGAATGAAACGAACAAGCACACGAACACACCGTTAAAATTTTATTTAAATTTAAAAACATAACTGTGCTATCATTAATTGCAACGACATCATTTAAAATAGGTACACTTTTATCAGATAAATATGCCTCACCGAACATATCGCCTGTATTTAACACATTTATTATGCTTCGGTTACCCCAATAATCATCACTTTGTATATGCAACTGCCCGCTGATTACAACAGCTATGCAATCAACCGTATCGCCTTGCATATAAATATATTCACCTTTTTTATAATTGCAAATATACGCTTGCATACAGGAAAGCAATTCCAATATTTCATCTTTCTTTACACCTGCAAAAAGCTGTGCTTTTTCTAAAATACCTATATATTCTTTCATTTTTGTGCCCTTTCCGTTGTAAAAACAACCGATTTTTCCTTTTAATTGTAATATAATTAAAACAGAAAATCAAGGAGGCAATAACAATGATAAGAAAAATAATTAAAATAAATGAAGAAAAATGTAACGGTTGCGGAGCTTGTGCCACCGCTTGTCACGAAGGCGCGATTGAAATGATAAACGGAAAAGCAAAGCTCATACGTGAAGATTACTGCGACGGTCTTGGTGACTGTCTTCCCGTTTGCCCTACGAACGCAATCACCTTTGAAGAACGTGAAGCGCCGGCTTATAATGAAGCGGCCGTACTTGAAAGTAAATCAAACACCCTACCCTGCGGTTGCCCCAGCACTAATTCAAAAACCATTCACCGCAAAGCCGCAACAGCTACAAACCAACCGGTATTAAGTCAACTTTCACAATGGCCTGTACAAATTAAACTTGTACCCGTAAATGCGCCCTATTTTGACGGCGCTAACCTTTTAATTGCGGCTGATTGCACAGCTTTTGCTTACGGAAACTTTCACAACGAATTTATTCGCAACCGCATTACTCTTATCGGCTGTCCTAAGCTTGACGAGGGCGATTACACCGAAAAGCTTACCGCTATTATTAAAAACAACAATATTAAAAGCGTAACTGTTGTTAGAATGGAAGTTCCATGTTGCGGTGGAATAGAAAATGCCACCAAACGCGCCCTTCTACAAAGCGGAAAGTTTATCCCGTGGCAAATTGTAATAATCTCAACCGACGGTAAAATATTAGATTAAAAAAAGGTGGCAAATGCCACCTTTTTTTAAATTTCAATTTCACAATCAAGCTTATCAATCAAAATCTTATGCTTGCCGTGGTTAACGGCAGTTTGCATATTTTCATCAATATAAGTAAAGTCATTTTCATCTAAAACAAGCTCGACTGTTTTCTTTTCATTTGCTTTTAAATTAACCTTTTTAAAAGCGCGGAGTTTTTTAACAAACGGAGTTATCGGGCAATAAAGCATTTTAACAAAAAGCAAAACGCTTTCATCAATTTCGTATTTACCGCAATTTTCCACCTCTACGCCTACAAAAACCTTACCGTTTTCTGTTTTGGCGGTTAAATTTGAATACTTCATTTCATTATACGAAAGACCGAAGCCAAAGGGCATCCACGCATCGGGTGTAGAGGTTATATAATCTCTTCCCGGCTTTTCGGGGCTACCCGGCATCATATAAAGATTACCTCGTGCCGAGGTTTTATGGTTATAATAACACGGAATATGACCGCTCGTTTGCGGGAAAGAAACCGAAAGCTTTGCCGAAGGAGTTTTATCACCAAAAATAAGGTTTGCAAAAGCAACACCGCTTTGCTCGCCCGCACCGAATGAGTGCATATAGGCATTAACACTTTCTACTTCATTTTTAATAGTAAACGGTCTGCCCGCATACATTATTAATATAATGGGCTTACCGAGTTTTACAATTTCATCGAAAAGTTGTTTTTGCGACGGTGGGAAATTAAGGTCGGTAGTGTCGTATCCCTCACCGCAGGTTACCTGTGTGCTTTTAAAACGACCGCCACCGATACCGCCACCTTCAACCGCCTCGTCACCTAAAGCGAGGAATATAATATCTGATTGCTTTGCAACCTCAACTGCTTCTTTTAAGAGTTCGGCATCAGGTATAATAGGGTCACAGCCCCTGGCATAAAGCACACGGTCACTACCTAGACGCATTTTCATACCGTTTAAAAAGTCAATATAATTATCGGTATGCCCAATATAGTCACCCTTAAAGCTTTCAAAAGCATTGTTACCGATTATCGCAACATTGCCGCATTTCTTTTCATCAAGCGGCAAAATACCGTCGTTTTTAAGGAGCAAAATCGATTGTTCATCAATTTTTCTTGCAAGCGCAACCGCCTCGTCCGAGTGCATTTGTTCTAAAAGTTCGTGATTATTATACGGGTTTTCAAACAAACCAAGCTTAAACTTTAAAGTCAAAACACGAAGCACCGCTTCATCAATAAGCGACATATCAATTTCTCCGTTTTTTGCGGCAGTTCTAAAGTCAGCGCCATAACCCGTATCACTCGGTGATTCAACGTCAACACCGGCCGAAAGCGCCATTTTTCCCGCAGTTAAATCGTCCTTTGCGATATAATGGAACATTCTGAATTGACGTACCGCATCCCAGTCAGAAATTGTTGTGCCCTCAAAGCCGAGTTCCCCGCGGAGTATTCCTCGCAAAAGCTTTTTATTAGCATGAACGGGAATACCGTCAATATCGTTATACGAAGGCATAACCGACATTGCGCCCGCTTCAATACACTTTCTAAAAGGTTCAAGCATAACCTCCCTAATTTCACGTTCACCAAGGTGGGCGGTGGCTAGGTTAATACCGCCTTCGGGTACACCGTAACCGATATAATGCTTAATAGTAGAAGCAACACCATACTTTTGAACACCACGCACGTAAGCGGCACCCATTTCGCCCGCCAAATAGGGGTCTTCACCATAGGTTTCCTGCATTCTTCCCCAACGAGGGTCGCGCGGAATATCAACGTCGGGCGCAAAAACCTGACGCACACCAACAGCGCGCGCTTCTTTACCGATTACTTCCGCCATTTTTTCAATTAAATCGGGGTTAAAGCTACAAGCCATGCCTAAAGTTTGCGGAAAAGCCGTGCCGTTTGGGTGCCAAAAGCCGTGAAGCGATTCCCAAGCCATCAAAAGCGGTATTCCAAGACGGGTTTCACTTAAAAAATAATCCTGTATTTTGTTAATTTCGTCGGGGTCTTCAAATATTTTAAAATTACCAAAAGCGCCGCTTTTAGATTGCAGTTCTTCCCCGTTTTTAAAACGTTCGTAAAGCGAGGCAAGAGTTGGGAAATATGTCATTTGGTCGATTTTTTCATCAACCGTCATTTTAGATAACAAATCTTTAGCACGTTCTTCAGGCGAAAGATTGGCATTTTTATACATACCGACACCCCTTTAATATTCTTTAACTTTGTTTTAACATACTCGTTAAAATAATGCAATATTTTTATAAATTCAATACGATAAACTATAATTTGAACTGCATAAAAATAAACGCGGTAGAAACCTACCGCGTTTAAAATTAGTTAGTATAATTATCAAAATAACCTTGAATTAAAACAACAGGTGTGCCCTTATCGCCCGAACCACTTGTTAAGTCACAAAGTGAACCGATAAGGTCGGTAAGCTGACGGGGAGTTGTACCCTGAGAAGCCATATTGCCAACAAGGTTGTCTTGCTTTTCTTTAATGCTCTTGGAAATTGCTTTCTTAAGCGCTTCGCCCGATAAATCTTTAAAATCATTATCGGCTAAATACTTAAGTTTAATTTCGTTAGGTGTACCGATAAGACCGTCGGTAAATGCGGGAGAAACGCAAGGGTCTGCAAGCTCCCAAATCTTACCTTGAGGATCTTTAAAAGCACCGTCGCCGTAAACCATAACTTCAATGTGCTTACCTGTTTTTTCAAGTAAAAGCTTTTGAACTTCAAGAACTAAATCTTGGCATTCGTTGGGGAAAAGCTTAATTGTATCTTCGGTAGATTTATTAGAGCCCAAAAGACCGTACTTGGTGTTATAGCCGCTACCATCAACCGACTTTGTAAGAATTTCGTCAAAGCCGTAAACGATTTTAGCTCCGCCCTCTTTCAAAAGACGCTTTGTACGTGCGCGGGTATGAATATCACAAGCAAGAACGCAGTCGGTATAATCCAAAATTGCTTTTGCTTGGTTAGCGAAAATAATTTCAACCTCACAGCCGCAGCTTTCGATAAGTTCTTTATAATAAGCAACGTAGTCAACGCCTGTAAACTTAAGCGGATGAACACCGAAAACCTCACGGTAACGTTCAAGTGACAAAACGTCAGCATAGGGGTTAAGACCTGCCACATCGATTTTATCCCAATCGCCAAGCTCGTTACCAACCTCGTCAGAAGGATAGCTAAGCATTAAAACGATTTTCTTAGCACCCTTAGCGATACCCTTGAGACAAATTGAGAAACGGTTACGTGACAAAATCGGGAAAATAACACCGATAGTATTATCGCCAAACTTTTCTTTAACATCCTTTGCGATGGCATCGATAGAAGCATAGTTGCCTTGTGAACGTGCAACGATAGACTCGGTCATTGCAACAACGTCACGGTCACGAAGGGCAAAACCTTCGCTTTCGGCCGCTTCAATTACGCTTGTAGCCACGATTTCAGCAAGGTTATCGCCTTGACGAATAATGGGGCAACGAATACCGCGAGATACTGTACCAACTTTTCTTTCCATTTATTTCACCTTAAATCAAAAAAATATTACGTAATATTCTATCACATATTTGCACTAAAATCTACATTTTTTTAAAAATTTTTATTAAAAAATTTACTTTATCTTGACAAAGTGGATTTTATGTGTTAAATTGTTGACATTAAGATAGAGGCGCGATTTGTCATCAGTAACAGTTAATGCTAATTTCGGCAGAAAAATGTAACTGTGAAAGGGGCGGTCGCCGAAAGTTTCCGTCGGCGGACGGTTTCTTGGTAATTCGGAATAATATCCGCTTTACTGTCGCATTTGCGGAGTGCTATCAAAATTACAACGATAACTATGTCATTAGGTATATTGTGATTTTTTGGTAGTCGAGCAATCGGCTATTTTTTTATTCATAATTTTAAGGATGTGTCTAAAAATGAAAAAAACAGTATTCACAGGTATGGCTACCGCCATTATCACCCCCATTAACGAAAACGGGATTGATTATGAAGCGTTTGCAAAGCTTATTGACTGGCAAATTGAACAAGGTATTGACGCTATTGTAGTTTGCGGTACAACAGGCGAAGCTTCCACCATGACCGACGACGAGCACCGCGATGCTATTGCCTTTGCGGTTAAGCACACTAACAAGCGTGTTCCCATTATTGCGGGTGCCGGCTCTAACGATACCTTATATGCCCTTGACCTTACCCGTTGCGCTTGCGAAGCAGGTGCTGATGCTATTTTGGTTGTTACACCTTATTATAATAAAGCAACCCAAAATGGTCTTATTAAAATGTTTACCCAAATTGCCGATTATTCGACAGTTCCCGTTATTTTATATGACGTACCCTCACGTACAGGCGTAGGTCTTGAACCCCAAACCGTAGCAAAGCTTGCTGAACACCCCAACATTGTAGGTCTCAAAGCAGCAAGCGGTAACATTTCAAAAATTGCCGAAACAATTCACCTTTGCGGCGATAAGATTGACGTTTATTCGGGTAACGATGACCAAATTATTCCCATTATGTCACTCGGCGGCAAGGGTTGTATTTCGGTACTTTCTAACCTCTTACCCAAAGACAGCGCTTTAATGTGCAAAAAATTCTTCGACGGCGATATTAAGGGTGCCGCTAAAATGCAGCTTGACTATATTCCTCTTATCAACGCACTCTTCTGCGAGGTTAACCCCATTCCCGTTAAGGCGGCTATGGCAAAAATGGGTTGGTGTGAGGATTATTTACGTCTTCCCTTAACACCTATGGAAGACAACCACCGCGAAGTTTTATTTGAAGAAATGAAAAAAGCAGGAATTAACATTTAATTTAGGAGTTTTTAAATGATTTGCAACAATATTACGGTAAACGAAAAGGGTCATCTTTGCTTTGCAGGGTTTGACACGGTAGATTTAGCCGCAAAATATGGCACTCCCCTTTACCTTATGGACGAAAATAAAATTCGTGAACATATTAAAGAGTATAAAGCCGCTTTTTTAAAGTATTTTCCCGCGGGCTCTAACCCCGAATTTGCAAGTAAATCATTTTCGTGTAAACAAATTTACCGTATTATGAACGAAGAAAATATGTGTATTGACGCCGTTTCTTCCGGTGAAATTCACACCGCAAAATCGGCGGGCTTTGATATGGCTCACTGTTTCTTCCACGGCAATAATAAAACTGATTACGATATTGATTTTGCAATAAATTGCGGTGTTGGTTATTTTGTAATTGATAATTTCGAAGAAATTGAAGCCGTAAACCTTATTGCTAAAGAAAAAGGTATTATTCAAAAGGCATTACTTCGTATAACCCCAGGTATTGACACCCACACCCACCAAAAAATTTCAACAGGCAACGTTGATTCTAAATTTGGTTTTGCAATCGCTACGGGTATGGCTGACGAGGCGGTTGAAGCAGTTTTAAAATGTGAAAATATTACCCTTTGCGGTTTTCACTGTCACATCGGCTCGCAAATATTTGAATCTGACCCGTTTATTATGGCGGCGGAATTAATGCTTGATTTTATCGGTCACATTAAAACAACCCAAAACTATACTGCTGATATTTTAAATTTAGGCGGCGGCTTTGGTGTTAAGTATCTCGATAGTCAACCCACACTTAATTTAGACGAAAAAATCGGTGAGGTTGCAGCTGCGATTAACCAAAAATGTGATGAACTTGGAATTGAAGTTCCCAAAATTGCTATGGAGCCGGGCAGAAGCATTGTTGCCGATGCGGGTATGACCCTTTATACCGTTGGCTCGGCAAAAGAAATTAAGGGTTATAAAAATTATGTTTCTATTGACGGCGGTATGCCTGATAACCCCCGTTTTGCACTTTATGAGTCGCCCTATACTGTAATGCTTGCTTCGCGCGCAAACGATAAAGCCGACTTTACCGCCACCATAGCCGGCAGATGCTGTGAATCGGGCGACGTTATTCAAAACGACGTTTTAATTCCCAAACCCGAACGTAATGAAATATTAGCGGTTTTAACCACAGGCGCTTATAACTATTCAATGGCTTCTAATTATAACCGTATTCCCCGCCCCCCTGTTGTAATGCTATCAGACAAGGGCGATTATATTGCGGTAAAACGCGAAACAATCGAAGATATTTGTTCTCTTGACGTATAAAAAAATTCCCGTAACCGAAGTTACGGGAATTTTAATTTTATTTAGCTTCTTGCTTTGCCAAAAATTCTTTACGGTTAAAGCCTTCGGTGGTCTTTTCTTTAATATCGCCTGCTTTTGTAAGGGCAATTTTAGTGAGCATAGGACCGATAAGTTCGTAAATTAAAACTGAGAATAAGATAATATTTCGAACTAACATGCCCGCTTCGCCCCAAGTTGAAATAACTATTGCAGACATACCAAGTGCAACGCCTGCTTGTGGCAATAAGGTAATACCTAAATATTTTTGAATATTTTCGTTGCACTTAACCATTTTAGCGCTTACGAATGAACCTAAATATTTACCGAAAGAACGGCTTAAAATATAAACTACGCCGATAATGAGCACCCAAACATCAGCCAAAATATCAAGTCTGAGTTCTGCACCGCTAAGTACAAAGAACATTACGAACAAAGGCGCTGTCCATTTATCCGCACGGTCCATAATATCAGCTGAGAAGTCACACAAGTTACAGAACACTGTACCGAGCATCATACAAACAAGAAGTGAAGAGAAACCAATATGTATTTCACCGATTTCAATTTTAATCATTGAAATTGCAACGGTTAATAAAACGAAGCTAATTGATAAAGACATACGTTTTGAACCTGAATGGAAAATCTTTTCACAAACAGTGAATATCCAACCCATAAGTGCGCCAAGCAATAATGATAATGTAACTTCGATAAGCGGGTTAACTATCATTGAAATTACGCTAATTTCACCGTTTTCGATTGCACGTGCAATACCGAAAGAAACCGAGAAAATCACAAGACCAACCGCATCGTCCAAAGCAACAATAGGTAACAACAAATCAGTTAACGGACCTTTTGCCTTGTACTGTCGTACAACCATCAAGGTTGCTGCAGGTGCGGTAGCCGAAGCAATTGCACCCAATATAATTGCATTTGGAATTGATAAAACGTTAGGCATTAAGAAATGTAATCCGATAAGTGCCGCATCAACCAAAACAGTTGCTACAACCGCTTGAAAAATACCAATAACAAATGCTTGTTTACCGATTGCTTTAATATCGTTCATTCTAAATTCGTTACCGATTGCGAAAGCGATAAAGCCAAGCGCAACCTGACCGAGAAGCTCTAAAGCATGATTTTTATCTCCTCCATCAAGACCAAAATCCCCACCTGAGAAGCCAAGATGACTAAAGCCCTCAATACCTAAAAATGATAAATCAATACCGCCTAAAAGGTAAGGGCCAATTATAAGACCTGCGATTAAATAAGCTGTTACAGCAGGTAATTTGAATAGCTTTGTAACGCGTGACATTAAAAGGCCCGCTACAATAGCAACTGCAAGAGTTATTAAAATTTGCATAACTAAAACGCCTCTATTTTCACTAATTTTTTTGCAAAAATGATTATATACCTATAATCTTCAAATTTCAATAGTAACATATCACAAAAAATAGTAAAAAATAAAAGCCGCTATTGCGACTTTTATTTAAAAATTTATTCAAAAGTAACGTTTATACCTTTTTTAGCAATACATACCCAAGAATTACCTTGGTTTACTTTAATTGTGTTGCCGTTTACATCGGTAAACTTAAAGGAATTAGAAGCGGCGCCCTTGCTCCAAAGAATGGGCATATATGTGCCGTTTACACAATACCAACCCTCGCCCGATTCAAGAGCAACCTGTCTATGATAACCGTCGGGATAATTTGTAATATCGGTAATAAGTACAAAAACGTTTTTAAAGCTTTCGGGTGCAGCGGTAAGATAATCCAGACGCTGAGTGTCTTTAAAATATCTTACGTAGTTTTTGTTTACTTCATCATATTTAAATACTGTTTTATAACTATTTGAAAAAGGAACCGAAATATTAGTTGCAACACTGTCAAAGCTTAAGCTTTCATCATTTTTGGTAAAGTTCTGCCAAGTTTTAACAGTGTCTAAATCTAAATCAAACTTGGTTTTTGTCTGGAACCATTCCCAAAGCTTGGGGCCGTAGCCGTAAAGGGTATGCTCGGTTGCGAGACCGTTTTTAATACGTGCGCCTGCATTATTTGCAGCAATAGTAAATGCCTGTGTATCCTTAAGGTGAGGTGCACAATATGTATTATCCTGACCGTGGTGAACGTAAAGCGCATTATGACCCATTGCCAAATCAACGTAAGGGTAACGTGCGGAACGAACTGTACCGAACTGCTCAACCTTTGTAATATCTTGGAAAACAGCCATAAGACGGGTGATGCCGCCTTCAACCTCGGTTTCGTAAACGATATCTGCCTGTGTGAGACCTGTTTGCACTTTTTGTGCAACCGAAATATTATTAATCATAACCGCAACAGGACGGCGATATGTAATTTCCTCATCCTCAATATTTTCAATACCTGTTAAAGGATTTACAAATACAACAGGTTCGGGCTTAGGTTCGGGTTTTGGTGTATTGTCCACCGGTGAATTTGTATTTTCAGCACCGCCACAGCCCGCCATAAATAAAAGGGCAAGACCTAAAAGAGCGGCTAAAATTTTTTTAGTCATAAAATTTGCCTCCGATTAATATAATATACGTTGTATTATACAACACCTATTTTACAATTTCAACCACAAACAGTAATTTTTGTTATGTAAATTTTGGGATAAGAAAAAATTGGGGTTTATCGCTCGGTTAAATTGGAGGCACATTGTAGGGACAGGCCTCCCGGACTGTCCGCGAATATAGTAGAATTGTGACGGGCAGTCGAGGACGCCTGCCCCTACGCGTGGTGTAAATATAAATTCATCTCCCCGACAAACTATAATTTGAATTACTAATATCCGTTTTTATAATAGGTAAATCGCAACTTAAAAAGCACCTCCAAAGAGGTGCTTTTTTGTTATTCTTCTGGCATTTCCCAGTTGTGCCAAACTGCTTGAACGTCGTCATTTTCTTCAAGCATATCAATAAGCTTTTCCATTTTCACAACCATATCGGGGTCGTCAATACTGCTCATAGTTTGAGGAATATAAGAAACTTCAGCAGATAAGAATTTATAACCCTTTTCTTCAAGTGCATCGCGAACTGTACCCAAATCGTTAGGTGCGGTAGAAATTTCAAAAATTTCACCGTCAAATTCAAAGTCCTCAGCGCCTGCTTCCAAAGCATCTTCCATAACGGTATCTTCTTGAAGACCCTCGCCCTCGATTACGATAATACCCTTGCGATCAAACATAAACATAACCGAGCCCGACTGACCGAGGTTGCCGCCGCACTTATCAAAATAATGGCGCATTTCACCTGCAGTACGATTACGGTTATCAGTAAGAGTTTCAACCACAACTGCAACACCGCAAGGACCGTAACCCTCATAAATAAGCTCTTCGTAGTTTGCGCCGTCGCCTTCGCCTGCGGCTTTTTTAATAATTCTTTCAATATTTTCGTTAGGCACGTTTGCTGCCTTTGCCTTTGCAATAGCGTCCTTTAATTTACTGTTTTCGCTGGGGTTAGCGCCGCCTTGTTTAACGATAACGGCAATTTCACGACCGATTTTAGTAAAAATTTTTGCCTTTGCGGCATCGGTCTTTTCTTTTTTACGTTTAATATTACTCCATTTAGAATGTCCTGACATTAAAAATCATCCTTTCAACCTTATGAGTTTACCACAAATCTTTATTTTGTTCAAGTGCCAATTCAATAATTTTTTCAATATCCGAAATACTGCTTATTTCACCGCACATACGGCGAAGATTTGCAGCACCTTTAAGCCCTGTCATATACCACGCCGTATGCTTTCTCGACTCTAAAATTGCGTTGTGAGGGTCCTTATATTTTGTCATTAAATCGACCTGCTCAAGCAACACCTTAAATCGCTCTGAAAGTGTGGGCGAGGTGTATTTTTCGCCCTTCAAATAGGCATTAATTTCGTTAAAAATAAAGGGGTTTCCCTGTGCCGCACGACCGACCATCAAATAGTCACAACCCGTGATTTTAAGCATATTTTTAGCCGATTTTCCGTCAGTAATATCACCGTTTGCAACTACGGGAATTTTAACCGAATTTTTAACCGCTTTTATAGTATCAAAATCGATACCGGGAGCATACATTTGCACCCTTGTTCTTCCGTGAACGGTAAGCATTGCAGCCCCCGCATTTTCGCATCTTTTTGCAAGCTCGACAGCGGTCAAATTATCGCTGTCCCACCCTGTTCTCATCTTAACAGTAACGGGAATATCTACCGCATTTACAACTGCTTTTACAATTTTTTCGGCTAAAATAGGGTCGCGCATTAAAGCACTTCCGCCACCGTTTCCCGCTACTTTTGGTGCGGGACAACCCATATTTATATCAATAAAATCGGGCTTGAAATCAAGCGCTTTTTGGGCAGCATCAGCCATAGTTTCGGGGTCACAACCGAAAAGCTGTGACGCGGTGGGACGTTCTTTATCAGAACAAGTCAAAAGACCGAAGGACTTTTTATCGCCAAGCGACACACCCTTAGAGCTTGTAAGCTCACCCACAGTAAAGCCCGCGCCGTATTTTACACATATTTCCCTCATTGCCCTATCAGCGACACCCGCCATAGGCGCAAGGGCAGCAAAACCGTTAATTTCAATGTTTTTTATCTTCATAAAAACGATTATACAAAAAAATTTAAAAAGTGTCAATTTTTTTGTATAAATATCGTGACATTTCAATTAAAAAGTGCTATAATCTAAATATATATGTCTTAATTTAAGGAGAAATATAATGAAGTTACTTGCAATTGACGGTAACAGTTTAATAAACCGCGCTTTTTACGGTATAAAAATGCTGACCACCAAAAATGGTCAGTATACTAACGCTATATACGGTTTTATAAATATTTTGCACCGCTTGGAGGAACTTGAAAAGCCCGACGGTGTTGTAGTTGCGTTTGACCTTAAAGCACCCACCTTCCGCCATTTAAAGTATGAGGCATATAAAGCGGGCCGCAAGGGTATGCCCGAGGAATTACGCCAACAAATGCCTCTTTTAAAAGAATGGCTCGATTTAGCGGGTTACGTTAGAATTGAGTGTGAAGGTTACGAAGCGGACGATATTTTGGGCACCGTTGCACGCCTTTGTGAGGAAAGCGGTCAGACATGTGTAATTTCTACCGGTGACCGCGACTCATTACAGCTTATTTCCGATAAAACCCGTGTTTTACTTGCCACTACAAAAATGGGCAAACCCGAAATTGTCAATTATACGGTTGATGAATTAGATTTAAAATACGGTCTTACCCCTAATGAGATGATTGAACTTAAAGCATTAATGGGTGACAGCTCGGATAATATACCCGGCGTTGCGGGTGTTGGTGAAAAAACCGCTAACGATTTAATTTCGCGTTTTCACAGCATTGACTACATTTACGAAAACCTCGAAAGTCTTGATATTAAAGCGGGTGTTAAAGCAAAGCTTTTGTCCGATAAAGATAACGCTTATTTAAGCCGCGAGCTTGGCACGATTTGTAAAACCGCGCCCATTAACGAAAACCTTTCCGATTATAAATACAAGCCGCAAGACACTCAAAACCTTGCTCGCTTCATGACAGGGCTTGAGCTTTTTAAAATAATGGAAAAAATGGGTCTTCACGCTGACAGCACCCCCGCCCCTGAAAAGACGGAAGAAGTAAAAAAACTTTCGCTCGGCGGTTTGCCGATTTGTGGCGCTACCGCTACCATTTACTGCGAAAACGGTGAATGGGCAGTTATCAGCGACGGTAATGCCTTTACTTGTGACGAAAGCTTTATTGCCGACGTTTTAAAGGATAATACCGTTGAAAAACGAGTTTACGACTATAAAAACCTTTATAAAAAATTTAAAGAAACCGAAAATGTTACCTTTGATGCACTTTTAGCCGCTTATATTTGTAACCCCTCGGCCTCAAGCTATGATATTGACCGCCTTTGCCAAGAATACGGTGCAGTTATGCCGCAGTTTGACGGCGAAGCGGAGGAAATAATTAAAAAAGCCGCTTTATTTGACGATTGCTGCGATAAGCTTTTTAGTGAGCTTGAGCGCAGCGGTCAAACCGACTTATTTAACAATATTGAAATGCCCCTTGCGAAAGTTCTTGGTGATATGGAGCTTGTAGGTTTTTCGGTTGATATAAACGGCCTTCGAAAAATGTCGCAAGAACTTGCAGACCGAATTGCTGTTATCGAAAAAGAAATTTACGATGCAGTAGGTTACGAATTCAACCTTAATTCACCAAAACAGTTGGGTGTTGCCCTTTTTGAAAAGTTGGGGCTTCCCGCTAAAAAGAAAACAAAAAGCGGTTACAGTACAAATGCTGAGGTTTTGGAGGAATTAAAGCATCTTCACCCCGCCGTTTCGTTGTTACTTGAATACCGCACACTTGCAAAATTAAAGTCAACTTATACCGACGGTTTGCAAGAATGTGTGCGTGAGGACGGCAAAATTCACACCACCTTTAACCAAACCGAAACCCGTACGGGTAGAATAAGCTCACTTGAGCCGAATTTACAAAATATTCCCGTAAGAACTAACGAGGGTAAGCGCTTGCGAGAATTCTTTATTGCGAGCGAGGGTAAGGTATT
>JAZQWD010000120.1:0-16329 GCA_045632165.1 Acutalibacteraceae bacterium
TTATACCTGACTAAGATATCTTTATTATACAACACACAGAGTCCGTTTTATGGGACATTAAATAATTTATAATATTTTTGTAATTTAGATGGAGGTTTGCAAAATGAGTGTTGCTGCCACTGAAAATAAAACATATAAAACATCGCTCATCAATAACAGAAGATATTTGGGAAACAAATATAAATTGTTATCTTTTATCACAGGTGTTGTAAATGATGAGTGTTCAGATATTGAAACTGTAGCCGATATTTTTGCAGGTACAGGTGCTGTATCTTCTGCTTTTACCGATAAGAATATCATCACTAATGATTTGATGTATAGCAACTATATTTGTAATTATGCTTGGTTTGGAGCAGATCCTTATGATCCACAAATCATAATTGATTATGTAGTTGAGTACAACTCTAAAACAAAGTTCGGCGAAAATTATATGACTCGTAATTTTGCTGATACATACTTTAGTAAAAAAGATTGCGCTAAAATAGGATATATTCGCGAAGATATAGAACGCAACTATAAGAAGGGTAAAATTAACAAGAGAGAGCGTGCTATTTTGATAACGTCGCTTCTTTATGCAATGGATAAGATTGCGGTAACTTGTGGACATTATGATGCTTATCGCAAAGGTGCAGATTTTGATTCTTCTCTTGAACTTTATGTGCCACTTGCAGAAATATATAACAATAAGAACAATCAGTGTTACAATGAAGACGCAAACAATCTTGTGAAGAGAATAGAAGCTGATTTGGTTTATATAGACCCACCGTACAACTCTAGACAATATTGTGACGCTTACCATTTGCTTGAAAATGTTGCAAGATGGGAAAAGCCTGAAGTATTTGGTGTTGCAAAGAAAATGGATAGAAGCGGTATGAAGAGTAAGTATTGCACAACGAGTGCAACCAAAGCTTTTGAGACACTTATAAATGATATTAAAGCGAAATATATAATGCTTTCTTATAACAATATGGCAGAAAAGGGTAATTGTCGCTCAAATGCCAAAATCACTGATGAAGATATAATGAGAATTTTAAGTAAAAAAGGTACGGTTAAGGTTTTCGAGGAAAGTTATAAAGCTTTCACTACTGGCAAATCGGACATCTCTGAAAATGCCGAAAGATTATTCTTGTGTACCTGTTTTGAAGAGGAGTAAGAACGATGATTCAATCACCGCTTAATTATACCGGTGGCAAATTTAAATTGTTACCTCAAATATTGCCGCTGTTCCCCAAAGATATTGATGTCTTTGTGGATTTGTTCTGCGGTGGTTGCAACGTTGGTATAAATGTAGATTGCAATTCAGTAATTTACAATGACTTAAACGAGAATCTTCTTTACTTGTATAACACTTTTAAAAATCTTGATAAAGAATCTATCTTAGAGTGGATTTATCAAATTATTGAAAAGTATGAGCTTTCACTCGTTAGTAAAAATGGATATGAATTTTATGGTTGCGAAAGCAGTAAAGGCTTAGGAGATTACAATAGAGATAAGTTTTTAAAATTACGTGCGGATTTTAATAAAAAACACGCTAAAGAAAACTTCGATTATTACTATTATGTAATGCTCTATGTAATCATTGTTTATGCTTTTAATAATCAAATTAGATTTAACTCAAACGGCGATTTTAACTTGCCTGTAGGCAAACGCGATTTCAATAAAAAGATGGAAGAAAAGCTTTCGGATTTTATTGATAAAATTCATCAACAAAATTGCAAGTTTACCTGCTTGGATTTCAGAGAGTTTGATACATCTACATTGACCCCAAACGACTTTGTTTATGTTGATCCGCCGTATTTAATAACTTGCGCTACTTACAATGAGCAAGGCGGATGGGATGAAACTGCAGAAAAAGATTTGCTTGCTTTCTTAGATGGGTTACACAGTAAAAATATTAGATTTGCTTTATCGAATGTTTTACGCAGTAAAGGTAAAGAAAACAAGATTTTAATTGAATGGTTTGAAAAGAATCAAGATAAATACAAAACGATTTATCTAAATTATAGCTATTCTAACTCTAACTATCAAACGAAAGATAGAACCTCTGTAGCCGAAGAAGTGTTGATAGTGAATTATTAAGGGAGGGCTTAATATGCCTACTATTCCGTATAAAAGTTTTTGTTGGAGCTTAGGCACAACAAGTTTTAGAACAAAAGATTTTAACAAGACCATCGAAGAGCAACTGTTGCTTTTGGATGGTTTTTGGGAGTTGCCTGAAAATTCAAATGATAGTTGGAACGGCAATAACGAACTTCAAACAAGATATTATGACTATATGCATGACAACGGCTTTGTTGAGGGCGATGCGAGAAATAAACCTAAAGATGCTCGCGAAAAAACTTCGGGACTTGTAGATATTGGGTTGGTTGATGATGGCAGAAAATTAACCAATGCCGGACAAGCATTGCTTGCGATTTGTAACGCAAATGACTTTACTCCTGATAATTTCTTTGACATACCAAGGGATAGTTATTTATATTTAAAGCAGTTACTTAAAACTTCAAACAATATTGATGGTGACAATGTAAGGCCTTTTATCATACTGTTATATGTACTTGCACAATTAGGTGAAGTTTCAAATGAAGAACTTACATATTTGTTGCCTTTATGTATAAGCGCAGATACCACGGAGGAAATTATTCGTGGTATTCAGGAAGTAAGAGCAGGAAATGCCACAATTGATGAAATAATTGTGGCGCGACTGATGCAAAAAGATAATTATCAGTCGGCATTAGAACTTTTACTTGATAATAATGTTACCGAAGAATTGATTTGTGAGATAGGTATCAATAGAAAGAGCCGCCAATACGATAAAGATTATTATCCGCTTTATCAAGAGCTATACGCGGCATACGTAAATAATGATTCTACTGCGTTTGCAAGAGCTTTTTCGGCAACTAGAAGTATTAAAATCGGTAAATTATGGCGTAGTTATATTTTTGACACCATTTCCGAGGTGGCCATATCAAGAAATCCGGAAGAGCACATCAACACCACTCTTTTTGATGAAGCAACAACTGAGAGTGAGTTCAAAACGGCATTCTTTAAGGTTATGCATTTGCTTAAAGCAAAAGCTACATTATCTGATTATCTTGATTTAAACAGAAGATATATAAAAACTACTGATATCGTTCTTTTTGAAGATGATACTGTAAAATTGGATATTATACCGAAACATTTCTTCGGCACAGTTGCGGAAGAACTATATACTTATGCTTTTGCCGAGACCGAACTTTTAGGCGTTAATTGCGAATTAATAGATATAGCCGATTGCCTTGTAGTTAATGAACAAGCTGTTGTAGATAGTGTTAATGACGAACTTGGTGTAACGGTAACAACTATTGCCGAAGCTCGTGTAGTTCTTGAAGATAATCGTTATGAGAGATTGCGTCATCTTATTGATACTAAATTTTCTGATGAGCAAATTATCAATCTGTTGAATTGCTTTGAAAGCAGAAATGACACAGAGATTAGAAGTATGGTTACTGATAATGCTGACATTCCCACAATTTTTGAATACGTGTTGGGTATTATGTGGTACAAGGTGAGCGAATATCACGGCAAGATACTTGATTATATGAAATTGTCCTTAGACGCTAATTTGTTGCCAAAAACACATGCTGCAGGCGGTGAAGCAGATATTGTTTATGAATATACCGCTACGGAACATTACCCTGCACACGCTATGTTACTTGAGGCCACATTAGCAGATGGTACTAATCAGAGAAGAATGGAAATGGAGCCGGTGTCAAGGCACTTGGGAAGGCATCTTTTGCGCACACGTAATATGAATTCGTATTGCGTTTTTGCAACCACTTATTTGGATATCAATGTTATTTCTGATTTTAGAGCAAGGAAAACAACTCCTTATTACGATCCTCAAGATTACTCTCAATATGTTGACGGAATGAAAATAATTCCGTTAGCAACTTCCGAATTAAAGAAAATTGTTGAGAATCATAAAAAATACAAAGAGTTATATGCTATTTTTGCAACTGCATACGATTCACAGTTACCACCGCACGAATGGTATGAAGTAGAGGTGTTGCAACAATTATAAACTTGCGATAGTCGGCGCTTCTAAAGCGTATCTGTATCTTCGCAAGCATCGTGTTTTGATATCATTGTCGCGTCCTTGTCTTCGCAAGCATCGCGAATGGATATCCACACGCAGTCTTCGCAAGCATCGCGTTTTTATATAACGCGGCGTGCTTCGTCCTTGTTAGGGATGAATCCCTAATACCCTCGCGGAAGGAAATTATTTATGAATAAAATAACACTTAAAAATATTGCATTGGATGAACTTCAATTGCTTATAAAAAACGCAAGTTCTGTTTACTCAAATATGTCTGATATGGAACTTAAGGCGGCTGCTGAATCTGAGGATAAAATCTTAGCAAAAATAGTTGCTCGGCAAATTCAACCCAAACTCGAGGAAATGCAGCATGCCAACCCTTTCAAAAAGGCCTTCTTAATTTTATAATATTTAGTGCTTGGAAATAGGAACGCTAAATGCACAATTCCACGAGAAGCGCTCGCCTCGTACGTTAGAACGATCCTTCCAGATATATATGCCTTTTTTGAAACCGAAGAAGGCAATCGTCAATACGAAGAATGGCTTAAAGAGGAAGAAGCAAAGGAAATTTCTTTAAAAAATAAGGATTAAACAAAAAACAATAATTATTTATGATAAAAGAATGGTGGCAAGATGGGTTTTTTAAATGATTTTCAATTTGAATTAATTTCCCAAACTTCAATAGTGCATTATATTGAATTTCAATTTGAACAGGAATTACATAAGGCTAATAAATTTCTCAATCTAACTATAAAAGAAGAGAAATTATATGATAATAACTCTTGTTTTATGACCGAATTAGTCACTGCTTGCGATAATTTGTTAGACGAAATTTCTAACTCTTATCGCAAAGAGAGAGCTTTGCCCGATATTGCTAAAGGTGTTGATATTAGAGAACCGATAGGAGAAACTATCGAATATTGCATTGAAACATTGGAAAACGAAGGTTCTTTAGATCCTTTAGAATTAAAGAATGAATTAGCCGAAGCAAATCGTTTAAACGATGATGATTGTGATTATTATAGTTTTTCTGATGAACAAATAAAAGAAATTTTAGAGTCAGCAGAAATAATAAGAGATTATCGGATAAATGCCGAATTGGAAGAACAAGAGGATATATTAAATTTGTTAAAAACCACAATAAAACTTGTGGACAACTCATCTTCCTCTAACATATTTCGACAATCGTTTATTAACGTATTTTCAATTTTTGATGCATATGTTTTTGAATACTTGAAGAAATTCTCCTATTCCAACCCAAAAGAATTAGAAAAAATTTTGGATGTCAAAAATAATGAGAAAGTTAAAATTACGCTCGATGAGATGTTAGACTTTAATAATATTGAAGAGCTGAAATTTAATATGATTCAAAAACAATTTACGGGTAAATATTTAAGCGAATTAATAGGCAAATTAAAGAAATACAAACCTGAAATATTCGATGATATAGAATATCCGGAATTAATGGAAATGATCGAACGTAGAAATATACATTTACATAATAAAGGATTTGTAGATGATAAGTACTGCGATTCGTTTAACATTTACCGGCTCAACAAGGGTGATTATGCGTATATAGACAGTAACTATTTGTTTATTAAAGTGTTTAATACATTGTCTCAATTTGTTACAAATATTGAAACCGCATTACCAACCGATGAAGATAATTAATCTAAAAAACAAGGTTTTGTTCGAAAAGGGGCGATGACTTGTTACTGCAAAACAGTTATATATTTTTAAAAAATCCATACATAAAAGATGATTCCACAGAAGTTAAGCCCGATGGAACTACTGTTATAAAATTAGGTGGGGGCGTATATTCGTACATTTGCAAAGCCTTTAATAATGTAACTGTTACCTCAAATAAAGAAGACTTCTTAAGAAGAACCTTTGAATGCATGGTAAACACCGATGATGGCACATCTTTTAAAGTTGATTTCACGCTTAATGATGTAGTACATGTTTGGTATTTAGATGTTGTAGTTGAAGGTCCAACTAAAGCAAAGTGCGTAAGATATCTTGAAATAGTACAAGATAAAATATTGGCTTCGGGAATAACAAACAAATATATTGAAATTGTTTCTTATGATGCAATATCAGAGTATTATTGCAATAAAATTTTCCCAAGATTAAATGAGTTAGAGCGTAATTTGCGAAAATTGTTGTTTAATGTTTATATCGTCAACTTTGGTGTTGATTATTTTAATACAACTATTAATGGTGATATACAGAGTGATATAAAAAAGCGTATAAACTCTAATTGCTCAAGTGAGAAAAGAAATGAAATAAAAAACAAATATAATTTAAAAAATCGTGATCAAGTAGAGGCGATAGATAGACTTCAAACATTTTTCTATTCGTTGGAATTTGGTGACATTCAAAACATCTTGTTTACGCCGAAATGGGTAGATATAGATGAGGAGAATAAACAAAAGTTCCTTGCTGAAAACAAGAAATTGAATGAATTGTCTGATGAAGAATTACGTAATGCATTTGAACAACATACACCCAAAAGCGATTGGGATAGATTTTTTAAAGAGAAAATTGATATTCCGAACATTCAAGAAATTGTCACCGAAATCCAAGGATTTAGAAATGTTATTGCACACAATAAGTTCTTTTATAGCAATACCTATAACAAGTGTAAAGAATATTTTCGAGTTTTAAACAATGCCGTTAAAGTTGCTATAAAATTAACAGAAGAAAAAGATTTTGTAGATAAAAGCAATGCGTATTTCCGCGAATCAATGAAGAATATTTTTGAACCATTATTAGATGTTTTGAAACCACTGCAGGAGATACGAGAAAACATTACAAAATCATTTGCGGCGATCATAGATCCGTTGAATTCAGTGAAAAAGTCAGTAAATTTTTCTGGTTTGGCAAAAGGTTTAAATGTTTGGAATGATTATTATCAAAATAATATTGCTCATTTAATAGATAACGCGGCAGATAATGATTTGTCTGATGAAGATTCTTAATTGAATTCAAACTTAATAGGCGGAGAGGGTGACCTCTCCGCCTTAACTTTTACCACAAAGCTGTATCTTGGCTTATTTATATATTAGTTCGTTATTGATGATTTCGGTGACGCGCTGTTTGATGTTATTCATTCGGCGTACCCATTCCATTTGGTTAGTGGCTTTCAATTCCTCTGTAATACCTTCCGATTTCTTATACTGCACTATAAGATTATCGAACATTTCTTGCGCTTGGGTGTTTATATCGTACAGATAGGAATTGAGTTTGCCTTCAAAACTTAGGCGATTGTAGGTGGCTTTTCGGTGCGATTTCAGATAATTTTCGTGTCGCATACCCCATATACCGATTTCTTTTGTTTCAACTTCCGGCAAGATGAAGCAAGTCAGATAATAATCGCCGTTTAATTCATAACACAAGCCGTTGGATTCGTCATAAATATACTTTTCCATATCAGTTATCCTCCCACAAGAAATCACTAAAGGGAGCATCGTTACTGATAAAGGTATCATACGTAAACTTTGCGCCGAGTCTGAAACCGACAATGAAACTGTCGAGGTTTGATTCACCGTTCACCACGCTCCAAGCGTTGACGTGATCGAGAAACTTGCTCTTTTCTTCGCCTTTAAGTTTGGCGGTCAAGTATTCTTCCGTTTCGTTGAGGGTTTGCATTTCTTTCATAACCGCTTTGCTCTGTTTAATACTGCGAGCCTGCGGGTCGATATTGCCATAGTAAAATTCTTTAATAAAGTCTTTCATAAACTAACCTCCGTTTTTCTTTGAATTAAAATTTGGATAGTCTATTGAAAGAGAAAATCCGAACCCGCCGCCTATTAGACGGAGGTTCGGATTATTCGTGTTTGGTCGAGGTGACAGGGCTCGAACCTGCGGCATCTAGTTCCCAAAACTAGTGCGCTACCAACTGCGCCACACCTCGATTGAACTATATCATTATACATTATAAAGTGTGGTTTGTCAACAAGTTTTATTTTAAATTATTCGTTATTATTAGTATTATACCAAGTGGTAGGCACAAAAATGATATTAAAATAATATTTGTTAATTTTAGCTTTTGTTTTGGGAAAAAAGCAGCTAAAAAGCCGCAAGTAATAATTAGGCAAACAAGTATAAAATATAACATATTAATCTCCTTTGATTTACTTTAATTTAAATATATCAAAAGATATGTACTAAAAATGCACCAATAAAAAACTCGGTAGAAATTTCTACCGAGTTTTTGTTTATTCCATAATCTTTACAAGGTCGCTTAATTCTTTGCGCTTTTTAGTACGTAGTTTATCATTTTCGGCAGGGTAACCGATTGAAATAACAAGCCGAACTTCACCCGAAAGATCGCAAATATGCTTAATTTTATCGCTATCTAGCCAACCTAGAATACAACTACCAAGTCCTTGCGCCTCTGCTTCGGCGGTAATATACGCCGCAACAATGCCTATGTCTATTGAACGGTAATCGTTTCCCTTAACTTTAGCACCCAAAGCGGCAGTGCGGGTGTAAGGCATTTCAGAAATAACAATTTGAACAGCCGCGTCAGCAGCAAATTTATTCATTCCCATGCCCATTGTGGCTTTAGCAACTTGCAATGCGGTTTCATTCTTGCATACCGTTAAAAAGTAGGGCTGACCGTTGCAGGCAGAGGGGGAAAGTTGAGCCGAATTTATTATTGCATCAAGTTTTTCTTGTTCAACAGGACGGTTTTTGTCAAAATTGCGGCAGGACTGACGTTTGAGTGCAATTTCAGTAAAATTCATATAATCACCTAATTAAGTTTAAGTTTTGTGTGCTTTAAAAGAACTATTATTGTTGGTATAAGTATAAGCTGTAAAAATATGCCCGGAAGCGCATCAATAAAACCGCCGGTTATAAACATTGCAAAGGTGAAGGATTTACCGTCCACCCCTAAAAGAACAGCTTTGGTGAGCGCCCAAATAATTCGCCCTGATATTTGCGATAGGATAAGCGATAAGTATAGACAAGTCAAATTTTTAGGCAGTTTTTTATAAATGAAGCCGATAACCAAACCGTATGTTAAAAGCTCGGCAGCCATCCAAACAGCGTTAGGATAAAGTGGGGGCATACCGAAACAAACCGACCGCAAAAAGGGGAGTAACAGCCCTATTGTTGCGCCATATCCATAACCGCACATAATACCGCAAAGCATTACGGGGATATGCATTGGTAAAAGCGAGTCACCGATTTCCTTTATTTGCATTGTTAAAAACGGCAGCACCATACCAACGGCTAAAAGCATTGCTGAAAGTACAATTTTTTGTAAGTTTTGTTTTTTCATTTTTCTATCCTTTAATCTAATAAAATTATTTTAACACAAAAATAAGTATTTGTAAATTAAAAAAAGCGCTCCTTTTGGAACGCTTTTTACTTAATTTAATTTCTTGTTTGCTTTTTTGGTAAATGCTTTTATAGATAAAACAACAATTATCCATACTATAAAATATATTAAAACAAATACCGCCGTAAAAATTACAAGCACCATCGGTTCAAACGGTATCCACGAATTTATAATGTAACAAAGCACGTAAACGATATATAGCGAGCCAAAATGAAATAAAAGCGATTTTGTTATAGGCCAATCTTCGATTTGGTTAAATACGGTAGCGCCTGCTTGCACAAAAGCAACTAAATAAATTGAAATAACGCCAAGCAATAATTCGCCACCGGTTAGTGTGAAATTATCAATTGTTTTTGATAAAATAAAATAAATTATTGCTAAAATAATAGGTCCAAAACCGCCGAACACCAAACCGCGGTGTAAAAATTCTTTTAAGTGTTTATTCATTATAGTCCCAACCTTTCTTTAACTGTTTTAACGTTTCTTCGCGACACGTAATCGGTGTGACCGTTTTTGAATTTAACCATAAGAGTACCCGAAAACCTAGCGTCAAATCGTTCGATTTTTTTAATATTTGCAATAGAGGATTTATTGATTTTTATAAAGTCGCAAGATAACTTTTCTTCTATATTGTAAAGTCGGTCTTTAAGTAAGTATTTATCATTTTCGGTTATGGCGAAAACCTTGTTATTTTCGGCTGTAAAACAATATATTTCACTTGTTTTTAAGGGATATATTTCTTTATCCTTATAGCCGTTTATTTGTGAAGAATAATCAGTTATAAGTGATTTGATTTGCTCTATAAGTTCGCTTTCTTCGTGAGTATAGATTTGTATTTCTTCATCACGGCTTTTATCTATATAAATCGAAATTTTCAAGTTAAGCACTCCTTTTATGATATGATACAATAACAAAAATTAATTTTCAAGTTGTTTTGTGTGAAAGGTTGAATTTGCGTTCTAAATGGAAAAATATTGACTAATAAACTAATTTTCTGTATAATAAAATCAATAAATTTAGGAGTAATAATATGATTTTTGACAGTAAAATTAAAAAGAATTTCGGTTTTGGTTGTATGCGTCTTCCTATGAATGAAAAAGAGGTTGATTATATCGAATTTTCGAAAATGATAGACGCGTTTATGGAAGCCGGATTTAACTATTTTGATACTGCTCACGGCTATATAAACGGCAAGAGCGAATTAGCTCTACGCGACTGTCTTGTAAAGCGTTACAATAGGGAAGAATACGTGCTTGTAAATAAGCTTTCTAACCATTGTTTTAATAGTGAAGCGGAAATTCGCCCGTTTTTTGAAAACCAACTTGAGTGGTGCGGTGTGGATTATTTTGATATTTATTTAATGCACGCGCAAGACAGAGAAAACTTTAAAAAGTATAAAGAGTGCCGCGCGTACGAAACTGCTTTTGACCTTAAAAAAGAGGGTAAAGTAAAACACGTTGGTTTATCTTTCCACGATACCGCTGAAGTATTAGATGAAATTTTAACTACATACCCCGAAATTGAAATTGTTCAGCTACAGTTTAACTATATAGACTATGATGATGCATCGGTTCAGGGTAAGCTTAATTATGAGGTTTGTGTTAAGCATAATAAACCCGTTATCGTTATGGAACCTGTGCGAGGTGGCAGTTTAGTTAATTTGCCGCCTGCTGCTCAAATGATTTTTAACGGCTTAAAGGGTGGCAGTAACGCAAGTTATGCAATTCGTTATGCCGCGGGCTTCGAAAATATTGTTATGACCCTTTCGGGTATGGGCAATATGGAAATGATGCTTGATAATATCGGCTATATGAAGGATTTTAAACCCCTTGACGTTAAAGAACAAAAAGCTGTAGAAGAGGTTTGCAAAATATTAAAATCACAAAATTTAATTGGTTGTACCGATTGTAAATATTGTGTTGCGGGCTGCCCTAAAAATATACCGATTCCTACCTTTTTTGCTTGTCTCAATTCGCAAAAAGCGTATGGCGGTTGGGGAAGCGAAATGTATTATGAAATACATACAAGCGGTGGCGTAAAGGCGAGTGACTGTATTGAGTGCGGTCTTTGTGAAAATGCTTGTCCACAGCATTTAGAAATTAGAAACCTATTAAAAGAGGTTGCAAAAGAATTTGAAAAATAATAAAAAGCCCCGAATTTCGGGGCTTTAATTTTATGCTTTTTTGTTTTTTATATTTATTACTAACGCTGTAACGTAAAGCGTGGTTACAAATGAAAAACCAATTATTATGGTTATAATTTTTGGGGTTGCATCATTTGTAGGTGCTTTTGCGGGAACGTTGGGTTCGCGGTCGGAAACTATCATAATGCAGTTTGCTATAGGGCGTTCTTTTCCGTCAGATGGGTTATTTATAATTTTAAATTCGCCTGTTTTGGGATCGCAAATACCCATTTGTGCGCTTCCGCCACCGTCAAGGTTAATGGCCGAAACACAGCCGTGTTTTTTCATATAATTTGCAAGTTCAGTTAGGGTTAAACCCTTCGATTTTTCGCTTCTTCCATCAACTACCACCATAAAGACAGTGCCGTCATCTTTAATACCGACTGCCGCGCGTGGGTCAGCATATCCAACCGCGTGCCAGCCGCCGTTTTTGTCTTCGGTAATGGCCTCGCCTTTGGTTATAAGCGCACCGTAGTCCCCACCGACCGCTTGGTCAAATTGACCAAGTCGGTTAGTGTAATCGAATATATGACCAATAAAGGGCTTGCCGTCATTCATAATACCAAAAAATGAGTTATACGAACCAATGGGGTTTAAAAGCTTGCCATCGCGTATAACCATACCTTCGGGTTGGGGTTTGGTTTCATCACCGCGGTAGAAGAAATCGGCATTCATAGCAGCATAAACGGTATAGCCGTCACGTTGCGCTGCGGAAACCATATCGGTTAAGGTTTGCTGTCCCTTGCTGCCAATTTGCAAAGCTTTAATATTGTTGGGTAAACCGCAAATTGCATACGCTTTATTCAGGTCGAGGGTTAGTGAAAAAATATCGGCATTGTTACCATTGGAATTTATAACATGGTCTTCGTTATAAATAAGACCGTCATAAAGCGGTGTGCCTACCGCCTGCGCTGAAACACAGGTTATAAGCGAAATAATAACAAGCGGTATAAAAAGTAAAGTGAAAATTGATTTTTTCATAAAATCACCTTTTATGTTTATTTGTTTAATAATAGCATAATTAATTAGAAAATTAAATAAAAATTTTTTGTTCAAATATTACTATTTACAACACCACAATTTATTGATATAATAAATTGAATTAGTGTGTGAGGTGGAATATGGATTATTTTGTAAATCCGTCTTGTTTTGCATCGGCTTTTGTAGTACCGACTGAACTTTGCGATAAATATTTAAAGCTTGCAAAAGGCGAGCACATAAAGGTTTTGCTTTATATGCTTCGTAATAATAACGGTGCTTTATCGGAAGAAATTATTGCTGAAAATTTAAGTATTTCGGCTTATGATGTAAAGGAAGCGTTACTTTTTTGGGCGGATGCAGGGATATTAATTGCTAAAGAAGCACCAAAACCTGTAACAACCGAAAAGAAAGCATATCAAAAAATTGTAAAACCCACCCGCGACGATGTTATTATGCTTAGTCAGCAAGATCCTAAAATTAAATGGCTTTCCAGCCAATCACAGCTTATTTTTGGGCGTAATCTTACCCAAAGCGAATGGCAAACCCTTGTTTGGATTTATCACAGCTTAGGGCTTGATATCGACGTGCTTTTCGTTATACTAAATCACGCTAAAAATATTGACCGTTTAAAAATTTCGTTTATTCAGTCATTGGCTATTGAATGGCTTGATAAGGGTATTGATACAGTTTCCGCCGCCGATGAGGAACTAAAGGTTATTGCTTCTAACGACCTTGCATGGACAACTGTACGTAAAGCGTTTGGCTTGCCACCGAGAAAGCCCACAAAAAAGGAAAAAGATTATATAAATGCTTGGGTCAACGAATGGCAAATGTCGGAAAAAATGCTTGAAGCGGCTTACGAGGCGTGTGTTGATGCAAAGGGTGAAGTGAAATTCCCTTATATTAACGGTATACTCAAAACTTGGCACGATAGCGGATATAAAACCCCTGATGATATTGTTAAGATAAGCAAAAAGGATGATAGTCACGGCAGTGCCTATGACCTTGATTTATTTGAAGAAATGTTGAATCAAAAGGACTAAAAAATGATTACTAAAGAACTTACATACAAAAAAGCGTTTGAAATTAAAAGTAACGCTTTAAAAGAAAAACAAGCGCGCCGCAGTATGCTTTTAAACGCGGCTTATACGACTAATCCGCGCCTTGGTGAAATTGATAATGAGCTTTCAAATATAGGTGCACAAATTGCAATTACCGCACTTTCGGGCGATATTCAAAAGATTGCCGTTTTGAAAAAGAATTCAGTTGCGCTTACTAAAGAAAAAAACGCTATTTTAAAGAAAGAATTGGTAAATGATATTAAATATGATTGTCCAATTTGTAATGATAGCGGTTACGTTGGCGGTAAGATTTGCGACTGTGTAAAGAAAATTGCTGCAAATATTGTTGTTGAAGAACTAAAAAAACAAATGCCGCTTGAGGAATGCAGTTTTGAAAATTTTGATTTAAATTATTATAGCAAGGATGGGGAAAATGCGCGCAAGCGTATGACCTCGGTGTTGAAGCTTTGTAAGGAATACGTAAATAATTTTAGCGCTGAAACTTCGCAAAACCTTTTGTTTATGGGTGCGCCCGGTCTTGGTAAAACTCATTTAACTCTTGCAATCGTTTCAGGAGTTGTAGATAAGGGCTTTATGCCTTTTTACGGTCCTGCTGAAAACCTTTTTACGCTTATTTCCAGCGAACGCTTTTCGGGCGAAAATAAGGGTAGTTACCAATCAATGATTGAATGTGATTTGCTTGTTATTGATGATTTGGGTACTGAATACGTAAACGAATTTTCGCGTTCAATACTTTATAATCTTATTAATAGTCGTTTACTTTCCAAAAAGCCGACTATTATTAACACTAATCTTACTATGAAAGAAATTGCCGACCGTTACGGTGAACGTATTGCTTCGCGCCTTATCGGTAGCTATAACGCTAATAAATTTATTGGTAAAGACGTAAGACAACAAAAGTTTTTAGAAGAAAACAGAGGGATTTAATTGCAAATTAAAAGATATTATGCGGGCAGCTATGACGTTGCTGTTATCGGTGGCGGTCACGCGGGTATAGAAGCGGCTTTGGCTTCTGCGCGCCTTGGCTGTAGTTCAATTATGTTTACAATTACTGCCGACTGGATAGGTAATATGCCCTGTAATCCGTCAATTGGTGGTACTGCAAAGGGACATTTGGTGCGTGAAATTGATGCTTTGGGTGGCGAAATGGGCAAAGCGGCCGATAAAACCACTTTGCAAAGCCGTATGCTTAACTTGGGTAAAGGTCCGGCAGTTCATTCACTTCGTGCACAAATTGACCGCCGTGCTTATAGCGAATATATGAAACACGCGGTTGAATTACAAAAGGATTTAGACGTAAAGCAGTGCGAAATTGTAACTATTGAAAAGCAAGAAGACGGTTGGCATCTTGTTTCAAATTTGGGTGCTGAATTTATCAGTAAAGCCGTTATTTTGGCGACTGGTACGTTTTTGGGTGGTAGAATATACGTTGGTGAGGTTAACTTTGAAAGCGGTCCCGACGGTGCTTTTCCGTCAAACCGTTTAGCCGAATGTTTAAAAGAAATCGGTGTTCCGCTTCGCCGTTTTAAAACAGGTACGCCCGCACGTGTTTTAAGGGATAGTATCGACTTTTCCGAATTAGAGGTTCAACCCGGTGACGAAAAGGTTGTACCATTTAGTTATCAAACTAAAGTTATTCCTGAAAATAAAGTTGTTTGTCATATTGGTTATACCAATGACGACACTAAGGAAGTTATTTTAGCAAATATAGACCGTTCACCTTTATATGCTGGTGAAATTGAGGGTGTTGGTCCTCGTTACTGCCCAAGTATAGAGGATAAAATTATGCGTTTTGCCGATAAAAAGCGCCATCAATTCTTTGTTGAACCCTGCGGTGAAAATACTGAAGAAATGTATCTTCAAGGTATGTCTTCATCGCTTCCTGAAGAGGTGCAGGTCGAGTTTTATAAAACTATTCCGTCGCTTAAAAACGTTAAAATTATTCGTAACGCGTATGCTATTGAATATGATTGTATTGACCCTTCGGCATTAAAGGCAACCCTTGAAATGAAGGCGTATGAAGGGCTTTACGGTGCGGGTCAGTTTAACGGTTCTTCAGGTTATGAAGAAGCCGCTGCACAGGGTCTTGTAGCGGGTATTAATGCTGCTTTAAAGGTACAGGGTAAAGAACCGCTTGTGCTTTCGCGTGCATCTTCTTACATCGGTACACTTATTGATGATTTGGTTACAAAGGGTTGTGCTGACCCGTATAGAATGATGACCTCTCGAAGTGAATACCGCCTTGTTTTAAGACAGGATAATGCTGATGAACGCTTAATGCCTATCGGTTATAAATTAGGTCTTGTATCGCAGGAGGTTTATGATGAATTTAACCTTCGCACACAACAAAAAGCCGATGAAATAGAGCGTCTTAATTCTACCTTTATCGGCCCTCAAGAAGCGCTTAATAAGCTTTTGGAGGAACGTGGCACAGCGGCTATGACAACTGGTATGCGTCTTGCGGATTTGGTAAAAAGACCACAGCTTTCATATAAGGATTTAGCGCCTTTTGATTTGGCGCGCCCCGAACTTTCGGATGCGGTTTCGGAAAAGGTTGAAACCGAAATTAAGTATGAGGGTTATATTACCCGTCAGCAATCGCAAATTAACGAAATGCTTCGACTTGAAAATAAGCTTATTCCTGACGATATTGATTATG
>JAZQWD010000121.1:0-14187 GCA_045632165.1 Acutalibacteraceae bacterium
GTTGCGCAAAAAGGGCTTTGTTAAACGACTTTTAATTAATATTAAATCAGGTAGTGCAAGGGTACAGTTTACCGAAAACAAGTTTGAAAACCCCGAAAAGCCACCTATGTTTTGTATGCTTATGCGAAAGCATCTTTTAAGCGGTCGACTTATGCGCATTACCCAGCCCGACCTTGAAAGAGTTATAATTTTTACATTTTCAAGCATGAATGAAATGGGCGATATTTGTGAGCTTAACTTGATTTGTGAACTTTTATCGGGTAGTGCAAACATTATTTTAACCAATAACGATTTAAAAATTATCGACTGCTTAAGACACAGCGATATTGAAAGTTCAGCACGACTTTTGCTACCGGGCGCTACCTATACCCTACCCCCGCGACAAGAAAAATCAAACCCTTTAAAGTGTGATTTTAAAGAAATTGAAAACCGCCTTAAAACCAATTTCCTATTACAAACAATCGACGGCTTTTCTCCGCTTATATGCCGTGAGGTTGAAGAAAAAAATAATCTTTTAGAGATTATAAATATTCTTAAAAATAACGGCACACCAACCCTTATTTTAAAGCCCGATGGCACACCTATGGATTATAGCTTTACCGCAATTAATCAATATGGTGAAAATTATAAAAATCAAAACTTTGAAAGCTACAGCAGTCTTTTAGATGAATTTTATACCACGCGTGATATTGCCAACCGCATTAACCAAAACGCGCGTGATATTATTAAGCTTATAACAAATCTTAAAGCGCGTACCGAAAGAAAACTAGCTTTACGTCTTGAGGATTTGAAAAAGTGTGAAAACCGTGAAGAATTGCGTATTTGGGGTGAGCTTATAAAAGCAAATTTGCACCTTATATCGCAAGGTAGTAACTTTGCCGAAGTGCCAAATTATTACGACCCTGACCTTAAAAATATTAGAATTCCGCTTAATCCGGCGCTTTCGCCCTCGGCTAATGCAAATAAATATTTTAAAGATTATAAAAAAACCTACACCGCCGAAGAAACACTTTTAAAATTAACAGTTACCGATAAAGAAGAACTTGTTTATTTTGATTCGGTGCTTGAAAGTATTTCGCGCTGTCGCGACCTTTCTGATATTACCGAAATTCGCGAAGAATTATCCGATGCAGGTTATATAAAACAGCAACCAAACCGCAAAAAGCAAAAACCGAAAAACGAATTTAAAGAATTTATTTCAAACGAGGGTTACAAAATTTTAGTGGGCAAAAATAACCGCCAAAACGATTATTTAACCACTGTTTTAGCAGGCAAAAACGATTTGTGGTTTCACACAAAAAATATACCCGGCAGTCACGTTATTGTATTTTGCGGCGGTGATGAAGTTAGTGACGAAACTATTTTACAGGCAGCAACTCTTGCAGCCCTTAATTCCAAAGCCCAAAACTCTACTCAAGTTCCTGTTGATTACACTCCCGTTAAGTTTGTTAAGAAGCCAAACGGCGCAAAACCGGGTATGGTAATTTACACCACGAACAAAACAGTTTATATCGACCCGAAAGGAGAGAATATATCTTGAAAATAGGTGTATCATCCGCTTCGCTTTATCCCCTTGAAACTGAACTTGCTTTAGAAGAAATCGGCAAGGCAGGGGTAAAAAATGCCGAAATATTCTTTAACTGCGAAAGTGAGCTTAAGCCCGCTTTTGTAGACATGCTTTGTGATATTAAGAATGAATACAATATTAATATAACCTCAGTTCACCCTACCTGCTCATTGGCGGAATCTTTTTTACTTTTTTCGGAATATGAACGTCGTTTTTACGAGGGGCTTGATAAATTCGAGCGTTATTCTGAAATAGCGGCCGAATTGGGCGCAAAATACATCATTATGCACGGTGGTAAAAATAACGGTTTAACCTCCGACGAGGAATATTGCGAACGTTATATGATGCTTAACGACAGAACCAAACCAAACGGTGTATTTGTCTTGCAGGAAAACGTTGCGAATTTCCGCGCTCGTGACCGCGAGTTTTTGCGTTCTATGTGCGATATTTTAGGCGATGATGCAAAATTTTGCTTTGACGTAAAGCAAGCAATCCGTTCAGGTTACGACCCGCTTGAATTAGCCGAAGAATTTTCATCGCATATAATGCACTGCCATATAAGTGATCACACGGTTGCCAGCGACTGTCTTTTACCGCTTAACGGCGTATTTGACTTTAACGGCTTCTTTAATTTAATGGCATCAAAGGGTTACAACGGTGCATATATTATTGAGGTTTACAAAAACGCTTATAAAGATTATAGCGAGATTTTTAATTCATTTAAAAAAATTTCTAAATATCCACAATTTTGATATTGCATTTTCTATTATTATAATATATAATAAGTTATGTATGAGCTCGATTGTTTCGAACCATATAAATAATTTTTAAAGGACGTGCGTTGTGAATAACATTACCGCTAAGGAACTTTTTAATATTTTCCTTAAAAACATCTTCATCATTATAATTTCAGCCGTTATCTGCGCTTCTGGTGCTTACATATACTGTGAAAAATTCACGAATGAAAGATTCAAAGCGCATGGTGATATTCTTGTAACAAACGGTGGTATCAACTCCTACGATAAGGAAACCACTGAAAGTGATCCAAACGCCACCGGAAGCGATAGCAAGGATTCTGTTGCAAACACTGACGTTGCGGCTTCTATCAACCTTTTACCCACCATTCGCGGTATTTTAGTTGGTGACGGTATTTATAAGGAATTTGCTAATTACCTCAGTGAAAATAGCAATTATAATATTCCCTATAAACGCTTAAAGTCTGCATCTACTGTTAGCGATGTTGATACCCGTTCACTTATTATTACCATTTATTTTGAACTTGGTTCAGCAAAGGAAGCAATTGATATCACAAACTATTTCTTAAGCTTTGCTCCTTCTTATATCGAAAGCAAAATTACCGGTTCACGCATTGATGCCGAACCTATTTGTGACTCTGCAGTTCAAACTGCTCCCCTTACTATGAGAACTGCAACTATTGCTGCTATTTTAGGCGTTGTATTATCATACGTTGTTGTATTCTTAGTTACTATTTTGAATTCAACCATTCAATCAGATGATGATTTTTCTGCGCGTTATAGCATTCCTGTTATCGGCAATATTCCTGACTTCTCAATTTCTCATAATACCGGCAAACCCTACTCCAAAAAAAACACAGGGGGTAAGGATAATGGCTAATACTACACCTGCTAAAAACCAAAACGAAAATCTTCTTATTAATGATATTCGCAAAAAGGTTACATTTTCTATTGTAGAAGCATATAAAAACATCCGTACTAACATTATTGCTTTAATGACTAAAAAGGATGCAAAGGTTTTAGCTATTTCAAGTGCTAACGCTTCAGAAGGTAAATCAACTACCGCGCTCAACATTGCTATTACAGTTTCTCAGCTTGAAAAGAAAGTGCTAATAATCGATGCCGACGCGCACCGTCCTTCATTACACAAAAAGTTAAAGATTGAAAATAATAAAGGTATTTTAAACCTTATTGCCGAAGATTTAGAATTAAAAGATATTATTCACAAGCATAATGATTATCTTGACGTTCTTACCTCTGGCACTAATACAACCAAACCATCAGAGCTTTTAAACTCTGAAAAGTTTGATGAGCTTTTGAAAGAATTTACAGAAAAGTACGATTATATCATTATCGATACTCCGCCTATCAACCCCGTTTCTGACGCTTTGGTAATTGCTCAAAAGGTTGATGCAATCATTATGGTTGTACGTGCAGCTTCTACCACACATGATGCTTTCAAAAAAGCTATGAAATCTTTAAGTGTGCTTGATCTTAAGATTGACGGCGTTGTAGTTAACGGCTCTGACCCGCGTCCTAGGGGATATTATAAGAGCAAATACAGTTATTACAGATACGGCAAATCCTATTATTAAAAAAAGCGGGAGATTAAGTTCTCCCGCTTTTTGATACTTAATTTATGGAGGTGACCCTATGCTTTTAGACATCCATTCGCATATTTTGCCATGTGTTGATGACGGTGCAAAAAATCCAGATGATTCTCTCACGTTACTTAAAATGATGCAATCACAAGGTATTACCCACGTTATTGCCACACCGCATTTTTACCCTAATGATGATACACTTGAAGAATTTAAAGCAAGGGTTGCTAATGCACAAAAGCTTTTATGCGGTGCTAATGCCGACATTCCAAAGATTATTGTCGGTTGCGAACTTTTTTATTTTACAGGAATTTCAAAAAGCGATTTAATAAAAGAATTCACCATAGGGCAAAGTAATTATATCTTACTTGAACCAAATCCCTTTTTAATAAGTAAAACCCTTATGAATGAAATTTTATATTTAAGGGATGAACTTGGACTAACCCCTATCATAGCACATATAGAAAGATATTATAAATCAAAGGGATATAAAGATTTTATAAAATTCATAAAAGAAAACAACATTTTATGCCAAGTAAATGCGGGATCGTTTTTCGATAAATACTATAACCGTACCTTGCAAAAGCTTTTCAAGAATAATGTGGTTACCTTTATCGCAACCGATACCCATTCGTTAAGGCGCCCTCCCCTGCTTTCAAATGCCTTAAATGAGGTTGAAAAACGTTTTTCAGTTAGCGAAAAAGAACGTATACTTTCAAACCTTCAAACCCTTTTAAGCGAAATAACTAAAAAGGAACAATGTGATGAAATCGAACACCTTGAATATAAATAATAAAAACGGTATAACTTATATTACATTTCCAAAACTTGAAAAA
The DNA here is from genome assembly GCA_045632165.1 of Acutalibacteraceae bacterium. Classification (GTDB taxonomy): domain Bacteria; phylum Bacillota; class Clostridia; order Oscillospirales; family Acutalibacteraceae; genus UBA737. The sequence goes on from JAZQWD010000121.1 coordinate 4,760, forward strand.
ACAGGGCTTGTACGTCATATTTTTTCAACCAAAATTGGTGGTGTAAGCCCATATCCTTACGGTCCTATGAATATTAGTCTTACACATGATGCGCGTGAAAACGTTATAAAAAATTATGAGCTTTTGTGTGAGTGTGTGGGTATTGATACAAACCACTTAGTTTTATCAAAACAAACCCATACAAATAACGTTATGGTAGTTGATAAAAGCCACCGCGGTACGGGATATACTAAAGAATCGTTTCAAGATATCGACGGGCTTATTACTAATCAATCAGGTGTTGCGCTTGTAACGCAGTACGCTGACTGCACCCCCCTTATATTTTGTGACCCCGTAAAAAAAGTTATTGCAACCTCACATTCAGGTTGGCGCGGTACTGTGCAAGAAATCGGTAAAGTAACCGTGTTAAAAATGCAAGAAGAATTTGGTTGCAATCCAAGTGATATTATTGCTTGTATCGGTCCTTGTATTTCTAAATGTTGTTACGAGGTTGATACTCCGGTATTTGATGCATTCTCTAAACTCCACTACCTTGATTTAAATAAAATATTTACCGACAAGGGTGGCGGAAAATATTGGCTTGATATGGTTGAAGCCAACAAGCAAATTCTTTTAAATGCAGGCATAAAGCCGGAAAATATGGATATTTCAGATTTGTGCACCAACTGTAATGCAGACAGCTTACACTCCCACCGTGCTACCAAAGGGCAACGCGGTACTATTGGTGTAATAATTGAATTGATATAAAAAAAAGCGTTAGAAACATTTAAGTTTCTAACGCTTTTTTATGTTAATTTTTCAATTAATCTTCAGCTTTGTCTGCAAGTTTGTTGAAAGAATCAGCTAACCAGTAGAAGCTGTAAATCGGGATGATTGACATAATAACCTTAACAAATGCACCATCAGGTGTAACACCTGCGTCGTATTTGTCGCTAAGCTTGCCCATAAGAGCAAAGAACTGGAATATCCAAACGATTGAATAGATACCGCAAGTTACACAACCAATTAAAAGTTGCGGAATAAATCCCATAATGGTCTTTTCGCCAACCTTTTCAGCCATTGCGTTCATATCCTTAGTCATTTGATACCAAACTACTATACCGTAAATACCGCAAGTGATATAGTTTAAAAGCCAAAATGCAAGCCAATTAACGCGTTTATACATATTTTTAACCTCCCCCCTAATTATTATATATCTTGAGGTAATACCTCATTGAATACTACTTAACAAACTGTTTATAGCCCTTACCGTATTTAACCGCATTCGAGACACGGCTAAGCGTTGCGGAAGAAATTTCAGTTGCTTCTATTACTTGATTATAGGTCTTACCCTGAAGTAATAGCTTTGCTGCTATTAAACGTTGAGTCATTTGTTCAATTTCGTTTCTGGTGCAAAGGTCAGCAAATAAAAGTTCCATATCCTCTGCATTTTCGATTGATGTCAAAAGCTCAAAAAGCTCACTAACCATTTTTTCGGTTATTTTTTCAGGAGCCATATAATCACCTCATATTTCGTTTGATTTTTGTAAGAAATTCTTTGTTTTTTCCGATTTCGGGTTATCGAAAACCTCTTCGGAAGTACCCATTTCTTCGATAACGCCGTCTGCCATAAATATTACCTTATCCGAAACACTTTTGGCAAAATCCATTTCGTGGGTAACAATAATCATTGTACTGTCTTTACCCTTAAGGCCTTTTATAACCTTTAGAACTTCACCCGTAAGTTCGGGGTCAAGTGCCGACGTTGGTTCGTCAAAGCACAAAATTTGTGGTTCCATTGCAAGTGCTCTTGCAATAGCTACACGCTGTTGTTGACCACCCGATAACTGACAAGGATAGAAATTTATCTTTTCCGAAAGACCAACCTTTTCAATAAGTCGCTTTGCGTTTTCCTCAATTTCTTCATTAGTACCGCGTTTTAAAAGCTTTGGTGCAAGTGTAACGTTTTCTAAAACCGTATATTGCGGAAACAAATTAAAGGACTGGAAAACCATGCCGAAGTGTAAACGGTTTTCGCGAATTTCCGAATCACTGTATTTGCGAAGACCCGCACCGTCATAAATCACGTTACCGTCAACCGAAATTGTACCGTTTTCAGAAAATTCCAAAAAGTTTATGCAACGAAGCAAGGTAGTTTTACCACTACCCGAAGACCCGATAATTGATAAAACCTCACCTTTTTCAAGCGAAAAACTAATATCCTTTAAAACCTCGCACTTGCCGAAGCTTTTTTTAATGTTTTTAATTTCCAAAAAAGCCATTTGTCAGTCCTCCTTAACTCTTGAAATAGTCGAGTTTTTTCTCAACTCTGCCAAGGACGATTGTCAAAATACCGACAAATATCAAATAAAATACACCTGTATAGAAAAGGGGCCATACAAGCGCCTGTGTTGCTGCTAGTTCTTTTGCCTGCTTAATAATTTCACAAACTAAGATACAGTTTGCTAGAGCAGTATCTTTAATAAGTGTGATTATTTCGTTTGACATTGGCGGAACAATTCGCTTTATAACCTGCTTAAGCACGATTTTTCTGAATATTTGCGATTTTGTAAGACCTAAAACGTAACCGGCTTCATACTGCCCTTGTGAAATGCTTTCAATACCACCGCGGTATATTTCAGAAAAATAACACGCGTAGTTAATAGCAAAAGCCAAAAGCACTGCAACGATACGTCCTGTATCAGATATGCCGTATTCCAAAAAGAAATAACGGTCAATTTTAGCGAATAACGGGTATTCAAACAAAAGACCCGGAACGTAATAGATAATAAAAATTTGAAGCATCAAAGGAATGCCACGTACAATCCACACAAACACCTTTGAAACCGCTTTTAAGGGCTTAAATTTACTCATAGAACAAAAGGCTATAGGCAAACCAAGCGGTGCGCCGCAAAGCAGCGTCACCGCAAAGATTAGCAAAGATAATTTAAAGCCCTCTAGAAGAAATAGTGTAACTTGTAAAAAGGTCATTATATATCTCCGAAGTTATTTATATGTAATTATTTTACTTGATCAGAATAGTCAAGAATAGTAGTGTTAAGAACGTTATACTTTTCAGCAATCTTCTTAATTGTGCCGTCTTTAGCAAGCTTAACGAGTTGTTCGTTTACCTTCTTTGTAAGGTCGCTACCCTTCTTAAAGCCGATTGCATAGTATTCAACGTCAGAAGAAAGTTCATCAAGAATTACAAGATCTTTGTAGTTGCCCTTGCCGCAGTAACTCTTAGCAAGCTGAGCATCAAGAACTGCAAAGTTAGCAGTCATAGCGTTTACTTCGTTTAAGCAATCGGTTTGCTTGGGGCAACCCTTGTAGATGATACCGTCGAAAGATTTAGCATAGCTTTCACCAGCAGAACCTGCTTCAGCAGCACCGGTCTTACCCTTCAAGTCAGCTGCCTTTGCAATGCCGCTATCCTTCTTAACAACGATTACCTGACGGTTTTCCATATAGTTGTAAGAAAAGTCAACCTTCTTAGAACGCTCAACGCCGTCATCGTCCTTTGAGTTACAGGTGAAGCCGTTCCATACACAGTCGATTGTGTCTGAGTTAAGGTCGGTATATTTGCTGTCCCAGTCGATCTCTTGGAACATTACTTCATAGCCAAGACCTTCGAAAACTGCTTTTGCAAGGTCGGTATCAAAACCGATAAGAGTTTTACCGTCTTCATCAAAGTAGTTCATGGGTGAATAGATTGTGTAACCAACAACGATTGTTTCCTTTTTAGCATTGTCGCCGTTGTTTTCTTTCTTGCCGCCGCAACCTGCGAAACAAGCAACTAAAAGTGCAAGGGTCATAAGTAAAGCGATTAGTTTTTTCATTTTTAATTTCTCCTTAAAAAAGTTTTTTGCACACTTTAGAAATTTAGTTAATTAAAGTGAACCGCTAAAAAAATAAAAACTATTCAGTTTTATCACGGTAAGCTTTCATATCTTTTTTCCGTATGCGCTAAATCGATGTTGCTATTATACTTTACTTCGATAAAGTTGTAAAGTGTTTTTTGCAATTTTTTTAAAGTTTGTGCACTTTATCTAACTAAAGAATTAAAGCGTTAGTGCATTTTTACAACAATATTGTATCTTTTTGTCTAAAATTATAGCTAATAGCATCCGACAATAATAAAACTATTGTTATTTCTGTGATTTTATGATATACTTTTTATATATGTGCGATTATATATACTCTCTGAAAGGAACGTATATTAATGAATAAAAATAAAATTAAAGAAAGTTTAAAGGGTTTTGCTTGCGGCACACTCCCCACCTTTTTTAAGCAATCGCTACCCAACTATTTCAAAAACAGTTTTGAAATAACAAGCTCCAAGCCCTTGAAAATAATTGGCGCAGTTCTTTGCCTTGCCTGTCTTTTATTAGTAATCTTTAGCATTAATACTTATAATACATTAAGTATATCCACACGTTGGTTGCTTATGGCGCTTGATTTAGCGCTACCGTTCATTATCGCTGCGGTTACAATGTTTCGGCTTAACATTAAGCACAACCTTACAAAACAAATACTTGGTTTTATAATTTTACTTTTAATGCCGTTTGTCACCACTACAATTACCGAATGTCTCAACGGTGTGTATATTCGGGATATGGTAGCTTTGGGAATATTCGGAAACTACCTTGTAATTTTAGTATTTTATTTTATTGTATTCGCGATTTCGGGCAATTTCGCAATCACCTATACAACAGTTAATCTAACTGTTATGGTTCTTGCGGTTGCTCACCACTATGTTTTGGAATTCCGCGGCACACCATTCCAACCGATGGACTTTTTAAGCATAGGCACTGCGGCGGGTGTTGCAGGTACCTATAATTTTGCACCAAACTACAAGCTTATAACTGCAGTATTTATCTTTATCGTTATGCTTGTAATCTGCTTAAAAATGCGCACTCCTAAGTTTAACTTGGCAACCGCTATCGTTTCACGCTCGTTTATGGCGACCTTTTCCGCCGTTTTACTTATTCTTTTTTACGGCACAAGTATTTTTGCTGATTTAGGCATTAAACCCGACTTTTGGAATCAAACACGTGGCTACAAAAATTCGGGCTTCGTTTACAACTTTTTTGTAAACACCAAGTATTTATTTATGTCAGAGCCAAACGATTACGACCCCGATAAAATTAAAGATTATATTGACCAAACGGTTGAACCAAACCAAAATACAGACCCAAATAAAATTCAACCCAACGTTATTTGTATTATGAACGAATCCCTTTCGGATTTGCGTGTTCTTGGCAGTTTAGAAACTAACCTTGACTATATGCCCTTTATGAACAGCTTAACCGAAAATACCGTTAAGGGTAACTTGTTTGTTCCTGTTATCGGTGCGGGTACTTCTAATACCGAATTTGAATTTTTAACAGGTCACTCTACCCACTTCTTACCGTCGGGCAGTAACGCATATATGCTTTACGTAAAAAACCCAATGGCTTCCCTTGTTTCAACAATGAAAGCACAAAACTATTCGTCGTGGGCTTTCCACCCCTACCTTGCAAACGGTTGGAACAGACCTACCGTTTACAGCAACTTCGGTTTTAATAAATTTACTGCTCTTGAAGATATTTTTGATATGTCGCTTTGGGACAAATATCAAGCAAACGGCAACGATGCTAACTATTTGCAAGGCTTAGTTGACCTTAACTATCCCGGTTCAAATATACTACTTCGCCAATATATCAGCGATGATTACAACTTTGACCTTTTAATTGAGGATTATGAAAAACGCGATAAGTCGCAACCCTATTTTGCATTTAATGTTACAATGCAAAACCACGGTGGCTATTCTATAAGCTGTGTAAACTTTAACGAAGCCATTTACGCCACATCAACTACAAAGGCATATAACCGCGCAAACAAATATTTATCACTTGTGCGCGCAACCGATACCGCCTTTAAAGAACTTATCGAATATTTTTCAAAGGTTAAAGAACCTACTGTAATTTGTATGTTTGGCGACCACCAACCTACTGTTGAAACCAAATTTATTTCGGAGGTTATGGGTGTTAAGGATATCGACAACCTTGCGATTGAAGACGAACAAAAGCGTTATACCACACCTTTCTTTATTTGGGCAAATTACGACATTGAAGAAAAAATGATTCCGCGTCTCAGCGTTAACTACCTTTCTTCATTAGTTCTTAAAACCGCAGGTCTTGAGCTTACCGAATATAATAAATATCTATTAAAGCTTTCTGAAACATTACCTGTTATCAATACTGCAGGTTATATCGATGCTGAAGGTAATTATTATAAGTGGAGTGACACCTCCCCCTATACAGATATGCTTAAAGAATACGAAAAAATTCAGTATAACTGCATATTCGACCAAAAGAATATTAATACCGAATTATTCTTCCTTAGCGGATATCAGCACCAAGCAACCGACCTTATAAGAAAAGAGTAATTTAATGATTAACACCACACTTTGCTATATTGAAAAAGACGGCAAATATTTAATGCTTCACCGCGTAAAAAAGGTTAACGATTTAAACCAAGATAAATGGATTGGTATTGGCGGTAAGTTTGAAGATAAGGAAAGCCCCGAGGAATGTATGATACGCGAAGCGTATGAGGAGACGGGTCTTACACTTATAAAGCCCGAATACCGCGGTTTATTAACCTTTGTATCAGATAAGTGGCCCACCGAATACATCCATTTGTTTTACGCTGATAATTTTGAGGGTGAGCTTATTGAATGTGATGAAGGTAATCTTGAATGGGTAGAAATTAAGGATATTTATTCACTTCCGCTTTGGCAAGGTGATAAAATTTTCTTAAAGCTTATCGAAGAAAAAGTACCTTTCTTTTCACTAAAGCTTCAATACGAGGGTGACACACTTATAAATGCCGTTTTAAACGGTGAAAAAATTGTATAATAGTAAAACGCGACGGAAATTCCGTCGCGTTTTGTTTATATATACGTATTAATAAATTCACTTTTATTGGCGGTATATACCATTTCTTGCTTTGTTTTTGGATGTTTAAAGGTTAAGCGGTAAGAAAGCAATGCGATATCTTCAAAATCTGTACTGCCACCATATTTTTTATCACCCAAAAGCGGCATTTTGCGGGATGAAAACTGCACCCTTATTTGATGTGTTCTGCCTGTGTGCAAAAGCACGCGTACAAGTGATTTTTGCCCGTCGGTTTTTAAAAGCGTATATTCAAGTTTGGCTTCCTTAACACCTTTTCGCATACGCTTTACAACGTAAGATTTATTTTTACGGCTATCCTTAAATAATAAATCAACCATTTCCCCACTTTCATCGGGTTTGCCTTTTACAACGGCAAGATATTCTTTTTCAAAACGATGCTCAGCAATATCGCGTGAAAGCTCGCTTGCGGCAAATTTGGTTTTAGCGTATACCATAACCCCCGAAACACCCTTATCAAGTCGATGAAGCGGGTAAATTTCACAACCGTATAACGCAGATAACTCGGTTATCATACTTTTTTGTCCGTTACTGTCCGCCTGAGATAAAATACCGACAGGTTTTATACAAACCACAATATAATCATCAGAATATAAAATTTCCACCAAATCACCGCCTTTATATTTTTATATCATAACACGCAATATTTTTCAAGTGAAAAGAAATATCAAATTTTTCAAAAAAATAATATAACTTATTTACATTTTGGCGTTTTTATGATAAAATAGCGGTATAAATTTTATAATAAAGGAAGTTTTAAATGAACATTGCAGTTGCACAATCCGGCGGTCCTACCTGCGCTATTAACGCGTCGCTTTTAGGTGTTTTCCGTCACGCCACAAAATTTGAAGAAATTGAAACCGTATTCGGTTCGGTAAACGGTGTTGAGGGTTTAATTCTTGATAACTTTGTAAACCTTTGCGATATTATTTCAGATGATGAAGACGTTGAACTTATCCGCCAAACCCCGTCTACTGTACTTGGTTCTTGCAGATATAAACTTCCGAAATTTGATACAGATTCAACAATTTATGAAACTATTGTTGAAAACCTCAAAAAACACGATATTGGCGCATTTTTCTATATTGGCGGTAACGATTCAATGGATACCGTTATGAAGCTTGATGATTATTTCAAAGCCAATAATATTGATATTAAAGCAATAGGTATTCCTAAAACCATTGATAACGACCTACCCATTACCGACCACACCCCCGGCTTTGGCTCGGCAGCCAAGTACGTTGCAACCACCATGCAGGAAATTATCCGCGACAGTAGCGTTTATTCTAGCAAATCGGTAACTATTGTTGAAATTATGGGTCGCGACACGGGCTGGCTCACTGCTTCATCTGCTATTTTACGCCGTAATGGTGAAGTTGCTCCCCACCTTATTTATCTTCCCGAAGTAGAATTTTCAGTTGAAAAGTTTTTAAAAGACGTACGTGCCGCACAAGAAAAACACCACGCTGTTATAGTTGCCGTTTCGGAAGGTATTTCACTTGATGAAAGTGCACTTGATGATTTTCAGTCAGGAAAAAGCGATAACTTCGGTCATAAATATTTAGCAGGTGTCGGCAAGGCGCTTGAAAAAATTGTTTCAAAAGAAATTGGTTGTAAGGTACGTTCTATTGAACTTAACGTTATGCAGCGTTGCTCATCACATTTAAGTTCAAAACGTGATATTACCGAAGCCGAACGTATCGGCGGTGCGGCTGTTAAAACTGCTCTTGACGGTTTTTCGGGCAGAATGATGGTATATAAGCGTATAAGAAACCATCCTTACAATATGCGTATTGAACACGTTGACGTAAGAGAAGTTGCAAACAAGGTTAAATACTTCCCTCTTGAATGGATAAACGAAGATAAAAACAACGTAACCGCGGAAGCAGTTGAATATTGTATGCCCTTAATTCAAGGCGAACAAAACTTTAAAATGAAGAACGGTATCCCGCAGCATTACGTATTACGCTTTGCTCTCCCCCACGATAAACGTGAAGGTAAAATTGATTAGTATATATTTAAAACCTCTTTTGTCAAGTAGACAAAAGAGGTTTTTTATATGGTGCACCTGACAGGAATCGAACCTGCACTCCGGTTAAGAAATATGGACCTGAACCATACGCGTCTGCCAGTTCCGCCACAGGTGCATAGCATATTAAACTTTTCACCTGTCAGCCGCGTATCGCGTGACTCTTGCGGTGCCCAAAGTTTATTACGGCTTGGAGCGCCTATAAACTTTGACCGCGGCGCCTTTTCGCTTTCGCTTCATCGTCCACAGGACGCGCTCAACCTCAAAGCTGCCAGTTCCGCCACAGGTGCAAATATATTGAAATTATACTCCAATACGCCAATATTGTCAACACTGTAAATTGGGGTTTATCGGGCTGACGCGATTAAATAATAAATAAGAAAGAATAAAGAATAAAATCGGTGTCGGCTTTGCCGACTGATATATATTCGTGCCGTAGGCACACATTATTTATTATTTAT
>JAZQWD010000122.1:0-8816 GCA_045632165.1 Acutalibacteraceae bacterium
AACAGGCGGAACTCCACTTGTGCTTCACGGTGGTTCCGGTATTCCTGACGATCAGGTAAAGGCTGCAATTAAAGCCGGTATCCGCAAAATGAATATCGGTACAGACGTTTGCTGCACCTTTGCAGATGCTACACTTGAAACCTTGCAGGATCCTAACCGCAGTCTTGCGATTGACATCTTTATGAAAAAGCCTATTGATGCAATTAAAGCATTGGCAATTGACAAAATTCGTCTTGTTGGTGCGAACGGTAAAGCTTAAAGCAAAATTATACAACACCGTCTTTTTAGGCGGTGTTGTAATCGCATAGAAAGGACTATTATTATGTCTAAAATAGTTGGTATTGGTGCAAACGTGTTTGACACCCTTTACAATATTCCTTCTTACCCTAAAGAAGACACTAAAATGCGCGCTACTGCAAGCAAAACTGCAGGTGGCGGACCTGTTGCGACAGGTCTTGTTGCAGCTCAGAAGCTCGGCGAACAAACCGCATATATCGGTGTTTTGTCCGACGATAACGGCGGTAAATTTTTAAAGGAAGACTTTATTAAATACGGTGTTAATACCGATTTAATCGAAATAAAATCGGGTTACCGTTCTTTCGCTTCGGTTTTATGGCTTTGTGCCGATAATGCGACCCGTACTTGCGTTTTTGACAAGGGCGATTTGCCGCCTTTGGTATTGAATAATGCGCAAAAAGAAGCTATAATTAATGCAGAAATATTAATGGTTGACGGTAACGAAATGACTGCAGCGGTTGAAGCCGCAAAAATTGCAAGAGAAAACGGCACTAAGGTGCTTTACGACTGCGGTGGTCTTTATGAAGGCGTAGAAAAATTGTTAGCGCTTACTGATATTATGATTCCGTCGGAGGAATTTTCTCTTGGTCATACGGGATGTGCTACCGTTGAAGAAGCCGCTAAAAAATTATACGATACCTATTCGCCCGAAGTTGTTGTTATAACCCAAGGTAAAAAGGGCGGTATTATATACGATGGCGAGAAGATAACCGCTTACCCGATTTATCCTGCAGTTGTAGTTGACTCGAACGGCTCGGGTGATGTGTTCCACGGCGCATTTGCGGCGGCGGTTTGCAAAGGTTATGATTATCTTAAATGCTGTCATTTCAGTAGCGCGGTTTCAGGTCTTAAATGCACAGGTGTTGGCGCACGTGAAAGCGTGCCCAACTTTGAAACCACTAAAACTTATTTAAAGGAGAACGGTTATGAACTTTAAAAAAGCTTATAAACCCGCTAAGGGTTATACCCCCATTTGTAAAATTGGCGAATGCTCGCTTAAAAAATTAGAATTTGGTATTATTGAACTTTCAGCAGGTGAATCACTCACATTTGACACTAAGGATAAAGAAACCGCATTTATTATGCTCGGCGGTCATTGTGATGTTAAGACGGGTGATAAAAAGTGGGAAAACGTAGGTAATCGCCAAAACGTTTTCGAAAACCGCAAGGCAGAAAGCTTTTATATGCCAATAGAGACTGTTTGCGAAATTACCGCTATCGATGATATTAAAATTGCTGTTTGCGCAACACCTGTTAAGGAAAAGACTGAACCCCAAGTACTTCGTGAGGACCACGTTGTGTTGAAGGTTTTGGGTGAAGTGCCTTTTGAAAGAGAAACAAGCTTTATTATTGACGGAAACTCAAATGCTAAGGTGCTTACCATCGGCGAATGTTACACCACCGAAGGCAACTGGGCTGGCTTCCCACCTCATAAGCACGATGAGGACAATATGCCTACCGAATGTATTGCAGAAGAAATTTATTACTTCCTTTTCGACCCCGAACAGGGCTTTGCAGTACAGTGCCTTTACACCGCTGACGGTGAAATTGATGAGGCATACCGCGTTAAGAACGACGAATTGGTTGAATTCCCCTACGGTTACCACACCACCGTTTCAACCCCCGGTTATCAGACATATTTCTTGTGGCTTATGGCAGGCGATTATCAGGGCTTTAACCGTAGCAACGACCCCGAACACGACTGGATAGCACACAGATAAAGGAAAGATAAAAATGAAATATCTTTTAGGTATCGATTTTGGCGGCGGCGCTTCTAAAGCTACCTTAATTGATGAATTTGGCAACATTATTGCCGAAAATACAGTTGAATACCCCACCCTTTACCCCGAAAACGGTGCTTGCGAGCAAGACCCGAAGGATTGGATAAACGCTCTTTGCGAAAACAGTAAGGCGATTATCGAAAAGGGTAAAATTAACCCTAATGAAATTGCGGCAATTGCGCTTGATTCGGCTACACATACCTCACTTGTGTGTGATGAAAATTTTGAACCGCTTTATAATGCAATGCATTGGACAGATACCCGTTCACGTAAAGAAGCGGATGCTCTTCGTGAAAGCGAGGGCGAAGAAATCTTTAAAAAGACCTTCCACAAGCCCGACACTATTTGGACATTGCCTCAACTTATTTGGCTTAAAAACAACAAGCCCGAAATTTTTGAAAAAACAAGGTATATTTTCTTTGAAAAGGACTATATCCGTTACTTTTTGACCGACGTTTTTTGCACCGATTATATTGAAGCGCAGGGTAGTATGCTTTACGACTGTGTAAAGGGCTGTTGGGATAGTGACCTTTGCGAAAAGGCGGGTATTACTATCGATATGTTGCCACCGCTTGAGCACCCCACCGACGTTATCGGCACAGTTACCGAAAAAGCGGCAAAGGTGACAGGGCTCGCTATAGGTACGCCCGTTATTTGCGGCACCACCGACACGGTTATGGAGGTTTTTGCCTCGGGCTCGGTTAATAAGGGCGACGTAACCGTTAAGCTTGCAACCGCGGGCAGAATTTGTGTTATTACCGACAAACCCTACCCCGACAGACACTTGGTTAACTATTCGCATATTGCGAATGGTTTATGGTACCCAGGTACTGCAACAAAATCATGTGCGGCTTCTTACCGTTGGTATCGTGATACCTTTGGCGGTGAATACAAAGAACTTGATGAGGGTGCTAATGAAATTAATATCGGCTGTGATGGGCTTATTTTCCACCCTTATTTAAACGGTGAACTGACACCTTATGCCGACCCTATGCTTTGCGGCAGCTTTACGGGTGTTCGCGCAACCCACACAAAGGCGCATTTCACACGTGCGGTGCTAGAGGGTGTTGCTTATTCGCTTTTAGACAGCAAGTTATATCTTGATTCGCTTAATATTCCGTATAATACGGTTGCAACTGCTATCGGTGGCGGTACAAAGGGCAAGCTTTGGCGCCAAATGATTGCCGATGCGTTGGGTATTGCTTTAAAAACCGTAAAAAGCAGTGATTCTTCTTTTGGCTCGGCAATGCTTGCGGGTATTGCTGTTGGCATATTCGAAAGTCCTGCCGATGCGGTGGAAAAATGTGTAAAAGCGGTTGATATAACCTACCCCAACCTTGAAAACACCCCCAAATACCGCAAGGTTTTTGAGGATTATAAAAAAATTCACGACGCATTAGCGCCAATTTACCAAGCAAGATAAATTTTGAAAAGGAGCAAATGAAAATGGATATCAATTTAATTCCCCCTTCAGAATTAGGCAAAGGTAGTAACATTAAACTCAACGTGTGTGAACACGAGGTTGATATGTACTGGAAGGTAGCTATTGAAGTTCTTGAGGTTATCGAAGAAAATAACCGCAAGGGCGAACCCACCGTTATGGTAGTACCTTACGGCCCTATCGGTCCTTATGCTCGTATGGCTGAGCTTGTTAATAAATATCGCATTTCTCTTAAAAACTGTGTATTTATGAATATGGACGAATATCTTGACGAAAACGGCAAGTATATCGATTATAACCACCCGCTTTCTTTCCGTGGCGGTATGGACAGAACCTTCTATTCAAAGGTTGACGACGAGCTTAACGTATTGCCCGAAAACCGTATTTTCCCCGACCCTGAAAACCCCAGCAAGATTATGGAAATAATCGAAAAATACGGCAAATTAGATATGGTATTCGGCGGCGTTGGTATTAACGGCCACTATGCCTTTAACGAACCCCCCGAAGCAGGAGAAAACGTTACCCCCGAAGAATTTGCTAACCGTCCTACCCGCGTGCTTAAAATTGCTCGCGAAACCCGTACAATTAACGCATTTATGAACTGTGGCGCTAATATTGAAGCAATTCCCGAAAACTGCATTACCGTTGGTATGAAAGAAATCTTTAAAGCAAAGAAAATCCGTATGTGTATGCCTAGAGACTGGAACGCTGCAGCGCTTCGTAAGGTTTTACACGGCCCCGTTACCGCTTTTGTTCCTTGCTCACTTTTCCAAAACCATCCCGACGCGCTTTTGTATGCTGCTGCGGTTGCTACACAATGCCCCGTTTCGGAAATTCGCGTATATAATAAATAATGAATACTTTAATTAAAAATGCCGCCGTCGTTTTTTGCGACGGCGTGCGCGTATCTGATATTTTAATAAAAAACGGCAAAATCGCCGATACGGATTACAAGGGTGAAGCTACCGAAAATATGAAAATTATTGACGCCGACGGAAATTATCTATTAGCCGGCTTTGTTGATTTGCACGTTCACGGTGGCGGCGGTGCCGATTTTATGGACGCTTCGGTCGATGCCTTTGAAACGGCTGTAAAAGCCCATTTAAAACACGGTACAACCTTGCTTTATCCTACTGCGGTAGCGGCAAGCTTTGAAGATTTGTGCGATTTTTTAAACACTTATAACGATTTCAAAAGTAAAAGCAAATATGCCGATTTAACCGACGGCGTTCACCTTGAGGGTCCTTACTTTTTTGGTGCGACACAGCTAAGCCGCGGCGCTCAAAAAGCCGACGTTTTGCGTTTGCCCGATATGCGTGAAGTTGAAAAGCTTTTGGCGGTTGCAAAGGGTAGTATTGTCCGTTGGGATGCATCCCCCGAACTTGAGGGTGCTTATGAATTTGCTAATAAAATGCGTGACTGCGGCATAGTTTGTGCGGTGGCTCATACCGATGCTACTGCGCCCGAAACTTTAAAGGGCTTTGAAAACGGCTTTAGTCACGTAACCCATTTTTATAATGCTAACAGTTTACACCGCAAGCGCGAGCAAATCGTTTATGCAGGTGTGGTTGAGGCAACCTATCTTGACGATAAAGTTACGGTCGAGCTTATTGGTGACGGTTGCCATATCCCAAAAGAAACCTTTATGCTTGCCCTTAAAATCAAGGGTAAGGACAAGGTTTCGGTTATAACCGACGGTATGCGAATTGCGGGTACAAATATGCAAAGTGGTAAGCTTGGCAGTCTTAAAAACGGCAGCGAGGTTATCGTTGACAGCGGTGTTGCCAAACTCGCCGATAAGGTTTCCTTTGCGGGCAGTATTGCAACAATGGACCGTTGCCTTAAAGTTCTTTGTAACGATTTTGGTATTGATTTACCTACCGCTTCTATAATGCTTTCTCTTACCCCCGCAAAACGAATGGGTGCTGACAGTAAAAAAGGCAGTATTGACGTTGGAAAAGATGCCGACCTTGTTTTATTAGATAAAGACCTTAAGGTTTTAAAGGTTATAGCGGGCGGAAAAATTTTTGAAGGAAATTGATTTATGAAAATTCTAGTTTGCATACGTCAAGGGCTTGATGGTGAAATTAACCCCTTTGATGCCTGCGCTTATGAGGAAGCGCTAAAAATCGGCGGCGAAATTTGGCTTTTAAGTATGGGACCGCTTTCCGCCAAGGATTTTATGTTATCACTAACACGTTTGGGCGCTAAAAAAGCGATTTTGCTTTCAGATAAAGCGTTTGCAGGGGCAGACACCCTTGCCACCGCTTATACCCTGTCGCTTGCGATTAAAAAACTTAACCCCGATTACGTTTTTTGCGGAAGACAAACCTTGGTAGGTGATACCTCGCAAACAGGCCCTATGCTTTCGGTTTATGCTGATATGGAACTTATAACCAACGTTATGGGTATTTCATCAATAAATGACACCGAAATCAACTGCAAAACGCGCGATATGGGTGAAATTAAAGCAACCGCACCTGCGCTTATAACAGTTGAGCGTATTAATAATCTAAGATTGCCCTCAATTCGTTCAAAAATGGGTGAGGTTGAGGTTTGGTCAGCAGCCGATATTGGCGCTGACGTGAACAAATGCGGTCTTATTGGCTCACCCACAAGAGTTCTTGAAACAAGAGAAAATTCGTCAGGCAGACGAAGATGTAAATTTATTAAACCCGAAGAATTATCCAATGTTATTAATGAAGCGGTTAATAAAAGCACCGAACAAACCGAGCAAACCGCAGTTAGCAACAAAAAGCTTTCAAAGGTATTTTCGGTAGGTGTTTCACCGCTTGAATACGCTAAAACAATATGCGATAACCCTACGGTTATCGAGCTTTCTACCCCTGAAAAGCTTGCCGAAATTATTAAAACCGAAAAACCCGACGCGGTTATTTGGGGCTCGGACAGTTTTTCAAAACAAACCTCGGCACAGGTTGCGGCAATGCTTGATTTAGGTCTTTGTGCCGACTGCACCTCACTTCAAACCGATGGCGAAACCCTTTTTATGGTGCGCCCCGCCCTTGCGGGAAGTGTTGTTGCTAAAATCAAGAGCATTACTACCCCTGCTATGGCTACCGTTCGCACTACCCAAAAAGATACGGCGGATATTTTGGTAGGTATCGGCTTTGGCGCTAAAGACCAAATAGAAAAGGTAAAAGAGTTTGCCGAAAAAATCGGTGCGGATATAACCACAACCCGTAAAATGGTTGATAACGACTTTTTGCCTTATAATTTACAGGTTGGGCTTACCGGTAAAACGGTTGCCCCCGCGGTTTATATTGCGGTTGGTATTTCGGGCGCGGTTCACCATATTGTTGGTATGCAACGTTCGAATACAGTTATTGCCATTAACCCCGATAAGGACGCTCCCATTTTCGATTATGCTGATTATGGTATAATAGCTAATATTGAAGAAATTATTTAAATAAAAAAATCGGTGGAATTTCCACCGATTTTTTGTTTAATAAACGTAATCTCCAATACCCTTATATTGGCAATATTCTTCGTAGCACATACCTAAAGATTTCATTTCCTTGGCAATGTTAATGCCAACGAAGCGCCAATGCCACGGCTCGTAAATAATACCGCCCGTGATATCCATTTTATCGCTTGGATATCGCATTATAAAGCCGTAATCCTGAGCATTTTCTTGAAGCCACTTAAATGCCTTTGTATTTTCAAACGAGGTTTGGGTTGAATTAAAGTCAACCGCCAAACCGGTGTGGTGCTCACTAGTGCCCGGAATAGCCACACGGGAAGCTGCTTCTTTTTCGGCTGCCTCTTGTGAATAGCCCTTATCCTTCCACTTTTTAACCTGTGCATCGTAAAGTGTTTTTTGTGTGCCGTAATCACGCCAAGCCGAAATAATACCAATTTCTTTTGTACCTATATCAGCGCGGCAAGCATCTATCATCGCTTTAAGATAAGGCCACATATCCTTATCGATTTTACGGTAAACCTCTGCTTGCGAATACCACTTGTATTCACTTGGGAAAACCATCATATTTGCCTTATAATCGTGGTTTTTGGGCAACGGATTTCTAACATTTACCAAAATTGTTTTAGCAAAGTTAGCGTCACCCTCAAACTTGCCGACCTGCACGGGGTCGGGATTGCTGGGTAAAGGTTGTGGCTTTGGTTTTTGGCTGGAATTATTATCGCTTGAGGTATCGTCACTTGAAGGGTTGTTTTCAGAATTTGTTTGGCTTGTTGTGGTATCGGGCTTCGAGCTTTGAGTATCATCGCCACCCTTATCCTTACAACCCGAAATACCAAAGCTTATACCTACAATAGCGGCAATAAGAACTATACTAACACCGCCCAAAAACAAATTGCGGCGTAAAATTGCTTGTTGTCGTTTGCTTCTTCTTTTAGCCATTTTATCACCTATTCATCTAATTTAAGCACTGCCATAAATGCTTCTTGCGGTACTTCAACGCTACCTAAGCGGCGCATACGCTTTTTACCTTCTTTTTGCTTTTCAAGAAGCTTCTTTTTACGGGTAATGTCACCACCGTAGCATTTTGCAAGTACGTCTTTTCGCATTGCCTTAACAGTTTCGCGCGCAATAACCTTACCCGAAACAGCAACCTGAACGGGAACTTCAAAGAGCTGTCTAGGAATAAATTCCTTTAATTTTTCAGCAATCTTACGCGCTCTTGCATAAGCATTATCGCTATGAACAATAAATGAAAGCGCATCGACCATATCGCCTGCAAGTAAAACGTCGAGCTTCACGAGTTTAGATTTTTCGTAACCCTTCATTTCGTAGTCGTAGCTTGCATAGCCCTTTGTGCGCGATTTTAACGCGTCGAAAAAGTCATAAACAATTTCGCCCATAGGCATAATATAATGAATATCAACACGGTCACCCATATATTTCATATCGGTATAAACACCGCGGCGCTCTTCACAAAGCTGCATAATTGTACCAACGTAGCTGCTGGGTGAATAGATATGCACGTCGGCAACGGGTTCAAGCGCGTCAACAATAATTGCAGGGTCGGGGTAGTTGGTGGGGTTATCAACCGTTATGGTTTCACCCGTTGATAAAGTAAATTTATACTCAACGCTGGGTGCGGTGGTTACAAGGTCTAAATTATACTCGCGCTCTAAACGTTCTTGTATAATTTCCATGTGTAAAAGACCTAAAAATCCGCAACGGAAACCAAAGCCCAAAGCATTTGAAGATTCGGGCTCGAAAAGGAGCGACGCGTCGTTAAGCTGTAATTTATCAAGCGCGTCGCGCAAATCGGGATATTTCGCACCGTCAGCGGGATAAATACCGCAGAAAA
>JAZQWD010000123.1:0-2814 GCA_045632165.1 Acutalibacteraceae bacterium
CCATATTGAATTTGATGAAGCTACAAACGCGTACTACGTTTTAGGTTTTATGCGCGATAAGGATTTAATTTTTACAAACGGCTTTGTTGCGACACTTAAAGATTACCAAATTAAAAACACCGTAAAAATTTCGGAAGAAGATTATGGATTTTACCAATCTTATAAAGGCTTAGAATTAATGGGCTTTACCAAAAAGGCGCATAAATGGTCATATATGGACCAATCACTTGAAGAGCTTAAAAATATGAAGCTTACGTTAAAAGATTTATACGACAAATACAATAAATAAACAACAACAGCGAGGTGAAAATTCACCTCGCTGTTGTTGTTTTTGCAAAACTATATTATAAGTTCGTAGGGACAGGCGTCCTCGACTGTCCGCTGTTTTAAAACAAAATCACTTTATATTATAGTAACCAAATATATATATAACAATAAAACATCATGAATTTTATATGTTTTTTCGGACAGTCGGGGACGCCTGTCCCTACAAAATGATATTTAAATTACATCTTACCGATAAATTCATCGATAGACGCATCATCTTTAAAATCAACCTCGCAGGGTTTCTTTTCAAGTGACCAGAATTCTGTAATTTCATTGGTGCCGCCGTTTGCAACCTTTTTAACGTCTGAAAGGCTTTCAACCTCTAGCATAACGTCGTCTGTATAGGTTTCAAACGAGCAGTTGCGGTCGGGATAAGGTAATTCGCCGTGCTTTGCATTATAACGCTTTGTGAAAACGTCATCGCCCAAAACATAGTGAACTGTACCGTCGTTAAGGTCAAAGCCAAGCTTTGCAGGGCCGGTTGCATTAACGTCCTGCGAAACGACAACGTACTTTTTACCAAAACGTAAACGGCTGTCACTTAAATCGGTATAAGGCCAAACCGTAATGTTACGGTTAGGTAAATAACCGGTGTCGTTAGTGTTCATAGGAATAATAAGGTTGCCGCCTGCCGAACAAACCGCAATTACCCAAACGGCAAATTCCTTTTCCTTGCCGCTGATGTTCTGAACTTTGGCATTAACTGTCATATTTGCATCATCGGGGTCCATTTTAATGGTAATTGTTTTTAAAATGCCAACCTCATCATCGGGAAGTGCGGTAAAAACAACACTGTCGGGGTTAACGGTAAAGCTTACGGGGCGGTCATCGGGGGTGTATGTTTCGGGGTAGCCTTCGGGTGTAACCCAAACACGATAGCCACCAAAACTTTCCCAATGTCTGTTTTCACCAAAAAATGCGTGGTAAGCATCATCATCCTTCCAACCAAATTTGCCGCGGTTGTCATTCAAAATGTTTTGACCACCGACGTAACCAAAACGAATAATACGGGGGCCGATATCAATTGTTACGTAGGCTTCAATAACACCGTTTGAAATGCTTACTACCTTGCCATAATCCTTATAGCTTTCAATAACGTTTACATTTAACATAATTAACACTCCGTTTTAATTAAATTTGCTTTATATTCGTGCCCGCACTCTTGGGGCTTTTTCAATGATAATAAATATAAATCAGTAGCGCGATTTTCTATTTCAAATATTTTTTGCGCTTTTACACTTAATTCTTTAATTTCGGTCGCTTTTAAAATAATCGGAATATGGGAATTTTTGCGTCTTTCCCTTATAATTTCCTCACCCGTTTTATTAAAGCCAAGCACCCTTATATATTCGGGCTTTTGCATAAAGAAGGAATTATCAATACCCAAAAATGCCGATAAAACAAGCCGTCTTATACGCGCTAGGGTATAACGCTTACTTTTAACGTTATTATAAACCTCTGAAAGCGATGTTGCAACCCTAATTGCTAAAAAAAGCTTATTTTCTACCCCTTCGCTTATATCAGGAAGATTTTTAAGTTCTTCTATCGTTTTCATACGAAGATTAGCTAGAATTGCAGTTTCAATATTCTCTATTTTTGAAATTTCGTTAGGACTTATTAAATCAAATGCCTCTTTTGGCATATATTTTTTCGCAAAATCGTAATCACCGTTATAAAGCTTTTCGCGTATTAAAGAAGCTGAAGCAAATCCGCTATCGGTTTGGTTGCTATCGTGTCCGCTTCCCTGACGTTTAACGGTTAAAAACTCAAAATCGGCATTAATGCTTTTAGCCGCAATAATATATTCAATAGCCAAATTATTATTAGCGCCCTTTAAAATATCATTCGGTGCACCGCATTCCTCCGCCGCCGATTGTCTTGCCGCCGCAAAGGTAACACCGCTTTTTAACTTTTCGGCTAATCTTTGCGAAAAATTATCACTCAATAAAATTTCGGCAGTTTTTAAAAGCGGCTCGATTTCACCAATTTCACTGCCAAACATCAAAGTATCACACCCCGCCGCCTTTAAAGCAGTAACACCAAAAAGCGCGAAGCTTTGCGCGGTCGACATTGAATAACAAACCGGCATTTCCAAAACAAGGTCTGCCCCACAGCTTAGTGCCATTTTTGTGCGGGTGCGTTTTTCAAAAATAGCAGTGTCACCGCGCTGAACAAAGTTCGACGAAATAACCGTTACAACCCGTCCGCGCTTATTTGCTTCACTTATTAAGTACTTATGCCCTAAATGAAGCGGATTAAATTCCGCAATAATGCCTATTCTTGCCAAAAAATCACTTCTTTTATAAATAAACTTGAAAAAAATAGAAATATATAGTATTATATATTAGTTAATATAACATATTTTATTTTTTAATTCAATATTTTTTGACGGAGGCATTTTAAAATGAAAATTTTCGTTGTAAACGCAGGTAGCTCTTCCCTTAAATATCAGCTTATTGATATGGAAAACGAGCAGGTTTTAGCAAA
>JAZQWD010000124.1:0-2164 GCA_045632165.1 Acutalibacteraceae bacterium
GTTGTCACCCTTGGCGGTAAATTCACGAAGCTTATCGTTTTTATCACGCACCAAGCTTAAACCAAAGCCGAATTGGTCAAAATCTGATATAAATTTATCGTTCCAAATAAAGTTATACCAAGGTCTTTTAGGGGCTAAAAGGTCGGTGATAACATATTCTTTTTTCGCATCGTTAAAATATCCGGTGTTCATTTTAATCCTCCTATTTGCAAAATTGTCTTTTTTGTTATTTTAAACTAATTTAACATAATTTTCAATGAACATTTTTGTCTCGAATTGAAAATTTTTGTGTTGTTTTAAAGCGACTGTTGACTTTTAATATTTTTTAATATAATTTAAGGTTAAAAAGTAATTTTAACCCTATTTTTAAATGAGGTATTTTATGAAAAATGAAATTCTAACCCCAAACTACCGCCAAATTGATTGGTATAAAAGAAAAACCGCCTTTATTCATTTTACGGTAAATACCTTTACCGGAAACGAATGGGGTGACGGCACCGAATCGCCCGAAATATTTAACCCAACCGAGCTTGACTCTGAACAATGGATAAAAGCACTTGTAGACGGTGGTTTTACCAATGCAATACTTACCGCTAAACACCACGACGGTTTTTGTTTGTGGCCGAGTAAATATACCGAGCATTCGGTTAAAAACAGCCCTTATAAAAACGGCAAGGGCGACGTGGTAAGAGAATTTATTGATGCTTGCCATAAATACGGTATTAAACCGGGACTTTACCTTTCCCCTTGGGACCGTAATTTCAAAGAATGGGGTACCGAAAAATATAACGAATATTATGCAAATCAGCTCACCGAGCTTATGACCGAATACGGCCCTATTTACGAATGCTGGTGGGACGGTGCGGGAAGTACCGAAGCCTGCTATGATTGGAAAAGATGGGTTAATATTATAAGAGAAAACCAAAAGGATTGTGTTATTTTCGGTTCTCTCGGCGCAACCGAATTTGTCGACGTAAGATGGGTCGGTAACGAGCTTGGCAAGGCAGCGGATAACTGCTATGCAACCATTGACGCATCATCCTTGGAAACCGAAACCGGACCCGAGCTTTTCTGCGGCAAAAAAGACGGTAACCGTTTCATTCCCGCCGAATGTGACGTGTCTATAAGACCCGGCTGGTTTTATCATAAAGAGCAGGACGCTTTGGTAAAATCACCCGTTGAGCTTACAAAATATTGGTTCACGTCTGTTGGCAGAAACTGTGGTATTTTATTGAACATTCCCCCCGATAAGCGCGGTCTTTTGTGCGAAAAGGACGTTGAAAATTTAAAAATTTGGAACAAAAGAATCAACGATATTTTCAAAGAAAACCTATTAAAAGATATTGATTTTAGCGGTGTTGAAAATAACTTTGTTATTGATTATAAATTTGATACTCCGCAAAAAATTAATTGTGTACGAATTGAAGAGGATATTGCTTTCGGTCAGCGTATTAATGATTTTAAGGTTGAAACATTATCGAACGGTGAATGGAAAACTGTTTGCGAAGGCAAGGTTATTGGTAATTGCTTTGCAAGATATTTTGAAACCGTAACCGCCGAAGCAATTAAAATTACCGCCACATCTGACGATAAGCCCGTTTTGAAATTTGTTGGCGCATTTTTCGCCAATGAAGATTATTTTGTTGAAAGCTTTGAAAACAGCGAAATATATGACCTTACAAAATTGCCTAGCGCAAAAATTATTCACAATAAAACCGAAGTAGAAATTGAATTCGGCGGAATTTTCCCCTTTAATACCGTTATTATTGAGGGTGAAAAGCTACCTTATTTCGAAGTATTCGCTTTTAACGGTTCACAATATGAGTCGGTTTATTTCGGGGTGGATTCATCCGACCACGAGGTTTGCCAATTTAAACTCATAGAGGGCTCGTATAAAATTAAAATCGCGTCTTATGAATGCGACGGCTTTAGCGATGACCTAAAAATCAGTGTTTTTAAAAGGTGATTTAACTTGAAAAAATATGAAGAATTAATTATTAATTACATAAAAGAACAAAAAAATAAAATTTTGCGTGAGCCCTCAGGAAAGCTTCCGCACAAGTTCATAGTACCGGGTGCTTGTTACGCTCAAGAAATTTGGGATTGGGACAGTTGGCTTACCGACGTTGCGATATCTAATACTTTAAAAACCGATGAAGAAAAA
>JAZQWD010000125.1:0-24695 GCA_045632165.1 Acutalibacteraceae bacterium
AAATTATAGTTTGTCGGGGAGATAAATTTACATTTACACCACGCGTAGGGGCAGGCGTCCTCGACTGCCCGTCACAATTCTACTATATTCGCGGACAGTCCGGGAGGCCTGTCCCTACAATGTGCCTCCAATTTAACCGAGCGATAAACCCCAATTTATTTCTTTAATTGATTTTCAATTATCAAGAGTCGGTTATATTTTGCAACACGGTCGCTTCGACAAGGTGCACCCGTTTTAATTTGACCCGCATTTGTTGCTACCGCTAAATCGGCAATAGTGGTATCCTCACTTTCACCCGAACGGTGTGAAATTACCGCGGTATAGCCGTGCTTTTTCGCAAGGGCAATAACGTCTAACGTTTCGGTCAAGGTGCCGATTTGATTTAGTTTAATCAAAATCGAGTTTCCGCAGTTTTCACGAATACCTCTTGAAAGTCGCTTATAGTTTGTAACAAACAAATCATCACCCACAAGCTGAAGCTTGTTGCCAAGGCGTTCTGTAAGCTTTTTCCAACCGTCCCAATCTTCTTCTGCAACACCGTCTTCAATAGAAATTATGGGGTATTTTTCACATAATAATTCATAATAAGCGATAAGCTCTTGGGCAGTCATTTTTTGTCCGCGTTTAGGCATTAAATATTCGCCGTTTTTATACCATTCGCTTGATGCAACGTCCAACGCAATTTTAATATCATTTGTGGTATAGCCCGCTTCTTCAATCGCCTTTACAATAAGGGCAATTGCCTCTTCATCACTTTGTAAATCGGGCGCAAATCCACCCTCGTCACCGACGCCTGTTGCCTTGCCGTTTTGCTTTAAAATTTTACCGAGAGTATGATAAATTTCAACACATTGGCGAAGCCCTTCGGCAAAGCTTTTAGCAGTATACGGAATAATCATAAATTCCTGAATATCAATATTATTAGCCGCGTGTGCGCCGCCGTTTAAAATGTTCATCATAGGTCTTGGCAAAACGGTAGAATTAATACCGCCAAGATAACGGTAAAGCGGCATTTTTTTAGAATTTGCAACTGCTTTTGCAACCGCTAAAGATACCGCTAAAATTGCATTTGCACCTAGGCGCGATTTGTTTGGCGTACCATCAAGATTAATAAGCAATTCGTCAATTTTACGCTGATTTACAGTATCGCAAGCAGTAAGTGTACGGGCAATCTCACCGTTAATACTGTCAACCGCACCCTTTACACCCTTACCAAAATAACGGTTTTTATCACCGTCGCGTTTTTCATGGGCTTCGAACATACCGGTAGATGCACCTGACGGAGAAATTGCAAACCCACTCGACATATCAGAAAGTACGACCTTTGCCGCAACGGTTGGATTACCGCGTGAGTCTAAAACCTCATACCCGTAAACGCCGATTATCTTAATTTTTTCCATAAAATTCACCTTTTTCATAATTTTTAATATTTTTCCCAAAATATTTAAAAATACTATTTAATTTTAATTCATTATGTGCTATAATGCAATATGAATTATTATATATAAAGGATTTTTTAAATGGATAATATAAATAACCAACCAAAAGAACAAGGTTACAATATAATTTGCGGTAGAAATCCCGTTTTAGAGGCAGTTCGTTCAGGACGTGAAATTGACCGTTTGCTTGTTGCACACGGTGTAAGCGGCGGCAGTGTTACCGCTATTATTGCTAAATGTAAGCAAAAAGGCATTTTGATTAAAGAAGTTAGCCCTCAAAAGCTTGATTATTACTGTGGCGGTGCAAACCACCAAGGTGTGGCTGTGCTTTTTGCCGAACAAGAATATTCAACCGTAGAGGATATTTTGGCTAAAGCCGAAGAATTAGGCGAAAAGCCGTTTATTATTATTTGCGATGAAATCGAAGACCCACATAACTTGGGGGCAATTATTCGTACCGCCGAAGCTTGTCGTGTTCACGGCATTATAATTCCCAAACGTCGCAGCGCTTCACTTAATGCTACCGTTGCAAAAAGTGCTTGCGGTGCGCTTGAATATATGAAGGTGGCACGCGTTACAAATATTCCGAACACTATTGACGAGCTTAAAGAAAAAGGTATTTGGGTATTTGGTGCCGATATGGACGGTGACGATTACCGCCAAATTGATTTTGACTGCCCTACCGCTTTAGTTATCGGTAACGAGGGCAAAGGCATTGGCACACTTACCGCTAAAAAGTGCGACCAAATTATTTCGCTTCCTATGAAGGGCAAAATTAATTCGCTTAACGCGTCGGTTGCCGCAGGTATTTTAATGTACGAGGTTTTAAGAAAAAGACCCTAAATTTTACACATTTCACAGGATGGAGAATTATAAATGAAATTCTTTTCAAAAAACAAGAACGTTGATGATTCTTACCTAATTGAAGATAATGATTTTGTAGTAACCAAAACCCCCGCACCCGAAAACCCTAACGTTTTAACGGTTGATGAGGTTTTGGGCAAACATGTCCATAAGGACGCCAACATAAACGCTACCGGTGCTTTAGATTCGCTTAAAAAACGAATGCTTAATGCAAACGGAAAGATTGAAGAACCCGTTATTGCAAAAACTGTTGCGCCCAAACCACAAATTAAGGAAGAAGTTAAAACCGAAGTTACGGTAGAAACTGAAAACAAAACCCTACTTGAAAAGTGCCGTCCCTTTATATTGGACGAAAAGGGTGAGGATACTACAAAAGATATACCGCCCGCCTATACACTTGAATCGGTTGCGGATATACTTCGTAAGGATAAGAATAACGCGGTTGACAGCTTTAATCAAAAATACGACTTTGAAGCCGATTATTTGGGCAAATACGTTGAAAAGAAATTAGCAGAAGAAAAAGAAGCGCCTAAAAAAGAGGTAAAAGTTGCAACCTCTGAAACGATTGCAATAACCTCTATTAAAAACGTACAAACCAACGTTGCTTTCACAATTTCCGATATTGATCCATTAGAGAAAACCACCGTAATGGACCCTGTCAAAAAACCGTCAAGCGCTACGATAACCTTTACACCTGTATCCAATGGTGAAAACTCTCCGGTTATTACTGTCAGCAGTACAACCAAGCAAATTGATTTAACGGGCGAAGTTGCTATAATGGAAGATATTTCTTCAAATTCACAAGCAAGTCGCGTTGAGCTTGAAAAAAGCGATTTTGACGATTACGTTCCCCAAAATGAAATCAAGTCGGATATTGATTCGAAACGATTTTTGCGTATTTTCGCTATTAAAAAGCGCAATTACTTCCTTGTAAGCGCTGCATCAATATTCTTAACGTTTTTACTGCTTATAATGAAAATGCCCTTTATGACGGGTGCAGTATTAGCGCAAACCACCCCCACAATGATTATTTGCACCGTATTTTTGGCGCTCATCACCGCATTTAACGGCGATATGCTTTTATCGCTTCCAAACCTTTTCAAAAGGCGTTGTAATGCTGACGTTACCGCTTCAATATGTGCGATAGCGGTTTTGGTTTACAGTATTTACGGCATTATTAAAGGTCAAATAATTACCGATTTATGTCTTTTGTGCGGTATTTCGTTAAGCTTACGCGGTATCGGTCAATTTTTAAAATATTCTTATATGCTTTCAAACCTAAAGCAAATTTCAAAGAAGTTTTCAAAAAAAGCAGTTCGCCTGCTTAACGACCCCGCCATTACCTTTTCTATGGCAAAGAATTCAATCGACGGCGATGCACTTATCGCCACAGCCGCACCAAGTGACCGTATTGACGATTATTTAAAATATTCTACATACGGCACATTCTTAAACGGCAAGCTACCAATCATCACTTTGGTATCCTTACTGTTATCGGCTTTAACCTTCTTTGCCACCGCAAAATATTTCAACAGTTTTTATTACGGTTTTTATGCCGCTGCAGCAGTACAATGCTTTACCGCGCTTCCCTCGTTGTTTTTAATTGATAATCTACCGCTTTGGCAAGCATCAATTAAGCTTAACCGACAGGGCGCGATGATTTCGGGCAAAGCAGGTGCCGAACACCTTGAACTTGCAAACGGTATCGTACTTAATTCTGACGATTTGTTCCCCGCAGGTACAGTTACACTTCATAATATTAAGGTTTTGTCTGAAAATAATATGAGTGATACTATTCTTCGAGCCGCATCACTTACGCGTGAACTTTCAAGCCCACTTTTCAATATTTTTGAAAAAATCGCGGGTAAAGAAAATATGCAAAACCTCCCCGTTTCGGATACCGTAAAATACGAAGAAAGAATGGGTATTTCGGGTTGGGTTGACAATCAATTATTATTTATAGGCAACCGTACCATTATGGAAGCCCACGGTATACCCGTACCTGATATTGAAACCGACCACAAAATTTTGGCAAGCGGCTACTTCCCCGTTTACGTTGCGACCGAAAATACTGCTGTTGCTTTGTTAGCGGTTAAATATTCGGTAAGCCCCACAGTTGCGAAAGAACTTCACAACCTTACAAAGATTGGTGTTACACTTTTAATTAATAACACCGACCCCAATTTAGTTAACAACAACGACCAAGAACCCGAAAACGCTATGCTTTGCGATTATTTGGGTCTTTATGACGATTCGGTTGTGATTATGTCTAGCGCGGGCTGTAATATGCATAAAAACACTATAGAGCCGCTTGAAAGTTGTCCTGCTCCCGCTTCGTTCAGAGGTAAGCAAATTTCATTAGCAAAGCTTTTAAACTGCGCTAACCGAATTCGCAAGAGTAACACAACCTTAACGGTTATGTATATTTTATCTGCGGTGCTTGGTATAATAATGTTCGCATATACCTCATTCACCGCAACAAGTACAATTATGGGCGGCGGCACAATTTTGCTTTATGCATTAATTTCAACCGTTTTAACAACAATACTTTACATTACACAAAAACCATAGACGAGGTGCTATATTATGTCTGATAATAAAAAGTTTTACATCACCACAGCCATTGCGTATACTTCACGCAAGCCCCATATCGGCAACGCTTACGATATTGTTTTAGCCGATATGATTGCGCGTTATAAAAAAATGCAGGGCTTTGACGTTTTTTTAATGACCGGCTCTGACGAACACGGTCAAAAGATTGAAGAATATGCAAACGCTGCAGGTATTTCGCCAAAAGAATACGTAGACGGTATTTCTAACCAAATTAAAGAGGTTTGGAATTCGCTTAACACCGACTATGATAAGTTTATTCGTACAACTGACAGTGACCACGAAGCTGCAGTTCAAAAGATTTTTACAAAGCTTTACGAACAAGGCGATATTTATAAAGGTCATTACGAGGGTAAATATTGCGTTCCCTGCGAATCCTTCTTTACCCCCTCGCAATTAGTTGACGGTAAGTGCCCCGACTGTGGACGCGAAGTAATTGATTCAAAGGAAGAAGCATATTTCTTACGCCTTTCAAAATATCAAGACAAATTGCTTGAATATTACGAACAAAACCCCAACTTTATTATGCCCGAAAGCCGCAAGAACGAAATGATTAACAACTTCTTAAAGCCCGGTCTTTCGGATTTGTGTGTATCACGTTCAACCTTCAAGTGGGGTATTCCCGTTGAATTTGACCCCAAGCACGTAACCTACGTTTGGATTGACGCGCTTTCAAACTATATTACAGGTGTTGGCTATAATCCCGAGGGAAGCACCGAACAATTTGATAAGCTTTGGCCTGCTGATTTACACGTTATCGGTAAGGATATTGTTCGTTTCCATACTATTTATTGGCCCATTATTTTAATGGCTTTAGGTCTTCCCCTTCCCAAGCAGGTATTAGGTCACCCCTGGGTACTTGTAGGCGAAGATAAGATGAGCAAATCAAAGGGTAACGTAATTTATGCTGACGAACTTGCAAAGCGCTTTTCTACCGATGCGGTAAGATATTATCTTCTTTCCGAAATTCCCTTTGCACAAGATGGTACTATAACTTATGAAAGCTTTATTAATAAGTTTAATGCCGACTTGGCAAATACCCTTGGTAACCTTGTAAACCGTTCGGTTGCTATGACAAATAAATATTTCAACGGTAAAGTAAGCTTTAAGGAATTTGATAATGAATTCGATAAAGACCTTATCGCTACCGCAAAGGAATCTATCGAAAAATATCACAACCTTATGGATATTTACCGCAACGCTGATGCAGTTAACGCTGTTATGAACCTTGCAAAGCGTTGCAACAAGTATATCGACGAAACCACACCTTGGTCACTTGCTAAGGACGAAGCACAAAAAGACCGCTTAGAAGCAGTTTTATATAATCTGCTCGAATGTATTCGTCTTCTCAGCATTATGCTTACCCCCATTATGCCCGAAAGCTGTGACAGTATTAAGGCACAGTTAAATGAAAATAATACTGAACTTTCCTTTGGTGCCGCTCGAGAGTATTCAGTTGGTACTGCTACACCATTGTTTGCAAGAATTGATACCGAAAAGGTTTTGGCTGAAATTGCCGCCGAACAAGAAGCTGCAAAGAAAGCTGCTGAAGCCGCTGCTAACGTTGTAACTATGGCTGAAATCGGTATTGAAGATTTTGCTAAAGTTGAGCTTACTGCCGCTAAAATCGTTAATGCTGAGCCCGTACCGAAAGCCAAAAAGCTTTTAAAGCTTACAATTAACGACGGCAACCGCAACCGTACCGTTGCTTCAGGTATTGCTAAATTCTATAAACCCGAAGAACTTGTAGGCAAGACCGTTATTTTGGTTTCAAACCTTAAAAAGGCAACCCTTTGCGGTATTGAATCAGAGGGTATGATTTTAGCCGCTGACTGTGGTGAAGACGACGTTAAGGTTATCTTCCTTCAGGATATCCCCGCGGGTAGCAAGATTAGGTGATTGGCTTGGAAAATCTTATTTTTGATACCCACGCACATTATGAAGACCCCGTTTTTGAGGAAAATTTTGACAAGCTTATAGCTGATATGAAAGCAGCCGGTGTTGGCGGTATTATAACCTGTGGTTGCGACAAAGAAAGCAGTTTAAAAGCACTCGCCCTTGCCGAAAAATACGATATCGTTTATGCCGCGGTAGGTATTCACCCCGGCAGTGTTGACAATGGTACAACCGTTGAGGATATCAGAGAACTTGCAAAACACCCTAAATGCGTTGCAATCGGTGAAATCGGGCTTGATTATTATTGGCGACAGGATAATAAAGAATTTCAACACGAAATTTTAAAAGGTCAGCTAGAACTTGCGAATGAACTAGACTTGCCTGTTTTATTCCACGACCGCGATGCCCACGCTGACACGCTTGAAATTTTAAAAGAGTATAAACCCAAGGGTGTTGTTCATGCATTTTCGGGCAGTGCCCAAATGGCACGCGAGGTAATAAAGCTAGGGCTTTATATCGGTGTTGGCGGTGTGCTTACCTTTAATAACGCACGCGCATTACCAAGCGTTGTGGCTGATACTGAAATTTCCAAAATTTTACTTGAAACCGACTCGCCATATTTATCACCCGTTCCTTTTCGAGGTAAAACTAATCATTCCGATTATCTTCATTATGTTGCCGAAAAAATGGCAGAAATTAAAGGTATTACCAAGGATGAGGTTTTATTAGAAACCTTTAAAAACGCTAAAAACTTATTTAAAATTTAGAATAAACACCCCGCTTTCTACAAACAATAACTATGAAAGCGGGGTGTTAAAAATGGAAAACAAAAACAGATTTGACCAAAACAATCAAAACCGTAATGACCAAAATAGAAATGATCAAAATCGTAATGATCAAAACAAGCAAAACCAAAACAAGAACGACCAAAACAAAAACAATCAAAACAGAAGATAATTTTTGTTAATAGAAAACCGTCGGGAATATCCGACGGTTGTTTTATTTAATAATTAAATTGGGGTTTATCGGGCTAACGCCCAATTCGGAATTCGTAATGCGTAATTCGGAATTATTGTATAGACCACCGCCCGACAAACTATAATTTAAAATTTACGCTAATGAATACGGGAAATAAAGTGTTCCGCCAATTTCATCACCGTAAACCATTGCGGTGTATTCGCCTTTTTTATCCTTTTCGGAAAGACGTGCAAAGCTTTCGGTTGGAATAACTGAAATATTACCTTTTTCGTTTGATGCATTAACCTCGCGAAATCCGAATTGCTTATAATAATCAATCAGTTTTTCGTTTGCAGGGCGCAAAATTAAAATATCGTTTGTATCACTAATGATTTGCTCCATAAGCGCCTTACCATAACCGCTACCGCGATATTTTTCTTTAACTGTAAAGCCATAAATATATTTTGCTGTTTTACCACCGATTTCGCAAGGCAATAAAAAGCACATCGCAACCGTTTCACCGTCAATTCGCAAGGTTTTAATATTTTCAAAACACAAATCAAACAATTTAACAGTAAACGGACCGTCGTGAAAAGCATTATCATAAAGCCGCATACACGCAAGCTTTAACGGACGGCAACGATATTTTTCAAGTAATATTGCGGGTTTATATGAAAGTTTTGCTTTTCGAAGCCCCTCAAGCCCCATATCATCCTCGCGATTAATATATTCATAATCAGTTAAAGTTTTTGCAAATTCATTATTAATCACAGTATAAGCAGTGGCATAATCTTTAAGTGCTTTTTCAATATGAATGTCAAAAACATTATCGTTAATAGGCGTTCCTAATGTAAAAGCAACAACCCTGCCGTCAACGTATATAGCCCCACCTTTAACGTTTAAAAGTGACATATTTTCAAGAAGCGTTTTTACTCCCTCACGCTCGATTGCCATATATTCATCCATACGTTCAAAGTTTTCGCTGTACCATTTTTCAGCGCATTCTAAAACAGAGGCGGTATTTTCGTTTGTTATGGGTTTAAATTCCCAATCAAACTGCTTTTTAAAAAATGAAATATGGTTGCGTTTGCTATGATATTTTTTACCCGATAAATTTGCAAGGTCTTCCCTTTTATAAATATAATCAAATGCATCACGTATAGGTTCAATATCATAACTGTCGCCAAGTATTTCTTTAAATTCTTCAATTTTACCGTCATTTTGAACCCAAAAGCGCGGTAATTCGGGGGCGGTATATTCAAAAATCATATCAAGCCCTTTTTTAATATTACCGCCAATGGGCATACCAAAACTTTGAGTTTTTTCCTTGCCGGATTTTATAAACAATATACCGTCTTCTACAGCATACATATTATTATATGCGCGTTGCCATATAACCAAATTAGCTATATTTTTTTCACAAGCAAGTATTGCATTATTGTGTGTGAAATTTTTAATTTTTTCTACATCACAAATTCGAGTTTTCTTAAATTCCAACATATTCACCTTAATTTTAGGGGACAAAAAGCGTGTCAAACGACACGCTTTTTATTTTATTCAATAGTTGTAGCTTCAGTGGTTGTTCCACCGTCTATATTTTCATCATCAGGAAGTGTTACATCAGGGGTTGAAGTACTTGGTGTTGAGGTATCGCTTGAGGTATCATCCTTGTCAGGCATTGTATCAGTCTTAGGCGCTTCCAAAAGCGAACCTTCGTGTGTGGTACACTTTGCGGGAAGCCCCGTCTTCTTATACCAACCAATATCAATCTTTGTACAAGTATCTGTTGCTAAAAGTCCTGTTTCAGCACAATAGTAACGCTTAACAACATACTTAGTGGTGGGATAATCCTTAGCAGGTAAATTCTTGTGAATTTCACCCATAACCTGTCGCCAAAGCTTAGCCGCAAGACCTGTATTAGATGCAGGCATTTTTTGTTGTGTTTGATAACCTATCCAAGAAGATGCTACATAATAAGGTGTACCGCCTACAAACCATTTATCCTTAGAATCGTTTGAAGTACCTGTCTTACCGAAAGCGCGGAATTTTGAGAAGGTACCTGCCTGTGCTTTACCTGTACCGTTAGGACCATAAATAACGTTTTGAAGCATTTTGTTCATAATCATTGCGGTATCTTCACTGAACGCCATTACGGGCTGAGTATTTTGTTCAAGAATAAGCTCGCCACGTTTGTCGGTAACCTTTGTGTAAAGTGTGGGTTCATAATAAAGACCACCGTTACCGAAAACTGCATAAGCCGCAGCAGATTCAAGCGTAGTAATACCTGTGTGAGTACCACCAAGACCTAAAGATGAAAGGTTTTTATCTTCTTCAACAAGGTGCTTAAGACCTAATTTTTGAGTAAGGAAATTATAAGACACACCAACACCCAATTTACCGTTTAAAAGCGCAACGGGAATGGTGTTGGTTGAACGTTCGAGCGCTTCGCGTGCAGTAATGTTACCGCGGTATTTACCATCGTGGTTACCGGGTGTCCACTTACTGTAGGTTGCCTTAACGTCATTTAAAAGTGTTGAATAATTAATATGATTATTTTCAATAGCAGGACCGTAAACCGCTATAGGTTTCATTGTTGAACCGGGTTGACGTACTGCGTCAATAGCATTATTAAAGCCGCGGTTATCGGTCTTTTTGCCAATATTACCAACAAGCGCTTTTACCTGACCGTTATAATCAATAATAGTCATAGCACCCAAAAGCGGGTCGCCCTTTGAACTAGGTTTAGCGGAAGAAGCAATATCAAGATATGCCTTTTCTACGATTGCCTGCATATCCATATCAACGGTTGCGTAAATTTTATAACCACCGTTATAGAAAAGACGCTCAGCATGACCAATATCATAACCGTATTTTTCGGCTAAATCTTCTGTAACGTTGGTAATAAGCGCATCAATAAAGTAAGAGTTAATGTCTTCATTTGCAGTTGCATCTTTATTAACAACAATCTTTACGTCTTCGTTTATTGCCTCGTTATATTCTTCCTCAGTAATAAGTCCCTGAGTCTTCATAAGACCCAAAACTGTCTTGCGACGCTTTGCATTTGCTTCTGGATTAGTATCAGGCGCGTAGTTAGTGGGGCTCTTAGGAATAGCCGCCAAGGTTGCACATTCGGCGATTGTGAGTTCACTTACGTCCTTGTCAAAATAATAATTTGAAGCAACCTGTACACCATAAGTACCGTGACCCATTGCAATAGTATTAAGATAACATTCTAGTATTACTTCTTTTGTGTATTCAGATTCAAGATATCTTGCGCGCATAATTTCGCGTACCTTACGCATTTTGGTCTTATCATCATCACCCGTAAGGTTTTTAACCAACTGCTGAGTGATGGTCGAACCACCCTGACGCGAAGAATAAATAGGAATAAATTCGTTAATAACCGCGCCTGTGGTACGTTTCCAGTCAACACCGTAGTGGGTTTCAAAACGTTGGTCTTCAACAGCGATAAAAGCATTTGCCAAGCGTTGAGGAATACCCGTATATTCCGGGTCGTTACTATCAATAGCAGTACGGTCATAATCAACCCATAAACGGTTATACATACCGTGTAGGCGTTTATATTCCTTATAGTCACCGCTACCGTCATCAACGTAAACGGTAGTAGTAAGATTTAAGGTTAAATCGTTAAGGTCTTCTTCCATCGTGCCATCAACCATTGTGAACACGTAAAGCAACAAGCCGCCAAGCACAGTACAAGCACCAATAACACAAACCAAAAAACTAGCCAAAATTATACGGAATATTTTTTTACCTTTTGGCATACGCTTTTTTGGTTTTTCAAGCTCTTGCTCAACACTTTTAGAAGAAAAAGCATTAAGATCAAAACTGTCGTTACCTTCGTCCACTACGTCGTTTGAATTGGCGTAACTAAACAAATCCTTATCTTCCATAATTATCTCCAATCTTTAAGAATAATCATTTATAAGCATCCATATTATACCACACGTATACCATAAAATCAACTTTTCGCACCGATTTTAACAATTCTGTCATAATTTATTAATAAAAATACCATTTTGTAATAAAAAGAATAATTGAATTTTGGTTTAAACTATGTTATTATACTTATGTTAAAAGGCAAAATTTGGCGATTTGCAATTTTGCCTTAAATTTTAAAAAAGAAAGGTATAAAAAAATGGAATTTTTGATGGACATTTTTGGGGAACTTAGTTTTCTTATAGAAAATCTTTCCCACTTTTTTGAAGCGGGCGGTTGGAAATACCCCGTTATGTGGATTATCGGCGGTGTACTTATTTACTTAGCAATTCGTCACGATATGGAACCTACCTTGCTTTTACCAATGGGCTTTGGTACAATTTTGGTTAACATTCCTTTGTCGGGCGCTATTGGTGAACACGGCGCTCTTACAACCTTGTTTAATGCAGGTATCGCGAACGAGCTATTCCCACTTATACTATTTATCGGTATCGGTGCAATGATTGACTTTGGTCCGTTACTTACTAACCCCAAACTTATGATTTTCGGTGCGGCGGCACAGTTTGGTATTTTCTTCACTTTCTGTATGGCTTCTATTTTCTTTGAAAACGACGCTGCGGCTTCTATCGGTATTATCGGCGCGGCTGACGGTCCTACCGCTATCGTTGTTGCTAACAAGCTTTTAGGTTCTGATAACGATATTACAGGTGCTATTATGGTTGCGGCATATTCTTATATGGCGCTTGTACCCATTATTCAGCCCCCTGTTATCAAGCTTTTAACCACCAAAAAGGAACGCCTTATTCGTATGCCTTACGAACAAAAGCAGGTTTCAAAGCTTACCAAAATTTTGTTCCCCATTATTATTACCGTTGTAGCAGGTGTTGTTGCACCCGAATCGGTTTCACTTATCGGTTTTCTTATGTTTGGTAACCTTATTCGTGAATGCGGTGTGCTTAACTCACTTTCAGAAACTGCACAAAAGGTACTTGCAAACCTTATTACAATCTTCCTTGGCATTACAATCGCTTGCCAAATGGAAGCTTCAAAATTCCTCAATTTCAATACACTTCTTATCCTCGGTCTTGGTCTTTTCGCCTTCATTTTCGACACTGCAGGCGGCGTAATGTTTGCAAAGTTCTTAAATATTTTCTTACCAAAAGGCAAGAAGATCAATCCTATGATTGGTGCCGCAGGTATTTCAGCGTTCCCAATGTCGGGTCGTGTTGTTCATAAAATGGGACTTAAAGAAGACCCCCAAAACTTCTTACTTATGCAATCAATCGGTGTTAACGTTTCGGGTCAGATCGCGTCAGTTATCGCGGGCGGTCTTATCCTTAGCTTCTTTATGAAATAAGGGGGTAAAATTATGTTTAACAATTTGTATTTAGCTAAAAGTATTTTCGATATTTTTGATAAATTTGAACCTATGTCTTTCGTATATAACCTTAAATATATGCTTTCGGGTATGATTGCAATATTTATCGTTATTGGCATAATCGTTCTTATTACCGTAATTCTTAATAAAATTTTCAGTAAAAAATAATACTTAAAAGATTTAAATCCCGCAAGGAAAACCTTGCGGGATTTTTTGTATCTATTTATTTTCAAATACTAATTTACCATTTAAAAATACTGCTTGCGGCTTTACCGTCATACTCATCGGACAACCCTTCGCAATAACCAAATCAGCATCCTTACTAACTTCAATAGAACCAACACAATGCTCAATACCAATATGCTTTGCAGGATTTATCGTAATAGTCTTGAGTGCTTCAAATTCACTCAAACCCTCGCGCATTAATAGCCCTGCAACAAGGGGCAAATATTCTTCAGCGACAACGGGCGAATCGGTCATAACCGAAACGTTACATCCCGCCTTTATCATTTTAACTGCCGACGCGGGGCTTTTGTTCATATTTTCACTTTTTGTAGATTGAACAAAATACGGGCCTACCACAATAGGATAACCCTCTTTTGCCAAAATTTCAGCAATTTCGCCACCGTCAGCAACGTGCTCAAGTGTAAGGTCTACCCCGCATTCCTTTGCAATTCTTATTGCGGTGAAGGTATCGTCCTTTCTTTGTGTATGCGCCTTTAAGGGAATTTCTCTTTCAATAACGGGGATGAGCGCCTCAAGCTTTGCATCATAACGCGGCATTTTTAAAATATCACCGTTTGCCGCTTTTTTAAGCGCGTTATATTCCTTTGCTTTTATAAGCATATCACGAATTGTAGCCGCTATTGTTGCACGTGTCGTTACGCCATCCTTAAGTGCACGTTTTGGATTTTCGCCAAAAGCCACCTTCATAGCAACAGGATTTTTTACCACCATATCATCAACGCGGTCGCCATAGGTTTTTATTGCAAGGTGTGTACCACCAATGCAACCAACACTACCCGCGCCAACACAAACGCAGGTAACACCTGCCTCTACCGCACTTTTAAAAGACGGCTCGTCAGGATTAATAATATCTATTCCACGATGATTAGGGGTACATTTATCGAATTTTTCAACATCATCCTTTGAAAGCTCGCCCGAAAACCCAAACATACCTATATGGGTATGAGCGTCAACAAAACCTGGATAAACGTCTAAACCTTTAGCATCATAAACCTCGTCAACATCTCTTTTTATACCTTGTTTAATTTCAATAATTCGCTCATTATGAATCAGAATATCCGCCATAAAGGGTTCGGGGGTTATTGCGTTATGTATTCTACCGTTTTTTATTAACAACATTTATAAAACTTCCTTTACAAATATTTCTCAATCTCATTATACAAGTTTTCAGCATAAAATTCAAACCCTTTATCATTTGGATGCAGTCGTAAATCAGAAAAATACTTTTCATCCTTCGGCACAAGGTCAAATCCCGATATAACGGTTACGTTTGGAAAGTTTTCGCAAACGGTTTTAATATATTCATCAACCTTAAAAAACTCACCAAATGTTCTATCACCCATATAATCCTTACGCCAAATAGGAGTAATCGCAAAAATCTTCGAGTTTGGATAATTACGGCTTAATTCCTCAAAAAATCCCTTGCACCTAACCGTAAAGTCCTCGTAAGTACGAGTGCTGAAATCATTTGTTCCGTAAGCCACTGTTATATAATCAGGGGCAAAATCGTCCTTGGTTTTGGCTAAATCGGGGAAAAAAACCTCACCGCCTATACCCTTATTAAGTTCTTCCGCCTGAAGCTTATCAGCCAAAATTGAAGCATAGCGATTATAAGAACGTAGTGCATCATACCCCTGTGTAATTGAATCGCCAAAAACCAAAAGTTTTTTATCAAATTTTATTGGTTCAATATAAGCACCGTCATCTAAACTGATTTCTTCAAAAATCGGGCAAATAGACCACGGGAAATAAATGCATACCTCTTTATCGTTATCACCGAGATTAAATTCCTTTTCGGCCTTACCGCGAGGCAAAACAACCTCGGTGTAAGCGTAGGGCATTTCGGTGTTAGAAAAATTATCAAGACACCCTAATAATTTTCCGTTCACAAAAATCTCAAACGAATAATAACAACGCGAAGTGCTTTCAAGCGCTTCAAACTTTAATTTTAAAGTTTGACTGTTTGTTTTAAAACTTAATCTTACACCTGCGGTTGCTAAACATCTTTTGTTAAACGAACGGTCTTGTTCGGCGCTTATTTTGCCGTATAAAATTTCCTGTTCTTCGGTAAAACGACAAAACCTAAATTTACCGTTTTCTTCCTCAATACGTACAGCACCCATTGTTGTGCTTTTAATTTGTTCAAGATTTAATTTCATTTTATTCACCTACTTAAAGCTTTTCGGTATATTCTTTTGCAAGCTTTGTTATACCCGCAAAATCGTCATTTTCAATCATTTTTTTATTAACTATACCCGAGCCAACACCAACACCAACAGCCCCTGCCGATAAATATTCCTCCATATTATACGCCGTTATACCGTTAACTGCAAGCAATTTGGCGTGAGTAAGTGGTGCTTTTAGGGTTTTAATATATTTAGGTCCAAATAAATCAACGGGAAAAACCTTAACAAAATCGGCACCGTATCTAATCGCCGACGCAACCTCGCTCGGTGTCAGCGCACCCGGAATTGACACAAGCCCGCACGTTTTTGTATAAGCTATAATTCCCAAATTAATATCGGGTGAAATAATAAATTTACCGCCTGCTTCAGCGGTTAGTTTAACCTGATTTTCGGTTAAAACAGTACCTGCGCCGATTATCATTTTATCCTTAAAATAATCGCAAAGCATTTTAATATTCGATGATATTTCTTCATCACTTATTTTACCCGAAGCGTCATAGGTACACTCAACCAAACGAATACCACCGTCATACATTGCCTTTACAAGTGGGATTAGCTTTTCCCTTTCTACCCCGCGAACAATTACAATAATTTTATTTTCTTCAATTTGCTTAATAGTTTTTTCCATATTTATATCCCCCACAGATAGTTAAGTCCTGCTTCTAATTTTGTAAGCTCATTTGGATTACTTTGGTCAATAGCACTGCCCGATTTTAGCTTATCAAAATACGTTTTTTTGACTTCTTCGCTTCTATTAAGACCGATATCGGTTATACCGCAAGGCATATTATAAGCTTTCATTAAAGATAATAAAAACTTATTATTTTCTACTTCGTTATTAAAATAATTTTGAAGCAATAGTCCAACACCGACAATTTCGCCGTGTAAATAATTTTTGCTTTCCGAAAAATACATTGAACGCGTACCCTCGTAAAACTTATGAGCCAAAGCGGTTTGATTTGAGCCGCGGGCAATACCGCTTATTACCCCCGTTACAGCGATTAAGATAAAGAATAATCTCTCAGCTTTTTCTGTAATTTTTCCTTGCTTTAAATCCTCAAGGTAAATAGGTGTAAGTTCGCAAAGCTCTTTAAAAGAGTGTTCAGCCATCAAAAATGCCCAATCAAGCCCCAACGGATATTCTTCTTTCGGGTTAAAGCGTTGCTTTATTTCGACAAATTTTGCAAGTGCATCAAAAACACCTGCAAGCAATAATCTTATAGGTTGCTTTGAAAGTAACTCGGTATCGACAATAACGGCAGAAACCTCTTTTTGAAAATGCTTTGTACCTACTGTTTTTCCGTCAGGTGTATAGCAAACGCTTAAGGGTGTATATGCCGCACAGGTAGCGGTTTGTGTAGGAATATTTATAACGGGCAAATTTGCATAAAAAGCAATAAGCTTTGCAAAATCCATCATTACACCGCCGCCTACACCTACTATAACGTCAAACCCGTTTTTTACGGCAAAGCTTGCGAATTCCTGCGCTTTTTCATCGTTACAAGTACCTAAATACTCTTTTATTACATACTTTTTGCAATATTTCGTAATACTTTCTTCAAGCTTAAAACGTGTAATTTCCAATGCGGTTTTACCGCCGATAATAAACGGTATATTACCAAACCGTAAAACTTCTTCTCCCACGTTTTTAAGAAGTCCCGCTTTTTGTAAGTATCTGCCGCAACCTATACGAAAGGTTTCTTCGCGAATTGGCATATAATCTCTCCTTTTTGCTTTACATACTTTCATTTTAATGCTATAATATGCTTAAAACAATAGGAAAAATTGCGAAAAACTTTAGAAATATTGCGGTGATAGTATGATTCTAAACGCCTATACCGAACAAAAAGATACCGTTAACGGCATAACACTTATAAGCTGTGGCCATATTTTTGCCAAAAACGGTCGAGAAATCAATCGCCCAAACGGACGGGATGATTGGCTTTTGTTTTACGTTGTAAACGAAAGCGAAACATTTTTTCTCGAAAATGAAAGCACCGCAAAATCAGGTTCGTTTATAATTTTTGCACCCAACGAAAAGCAGCACCATATATACCGCGGCAACAAAACCGCCGAATTCTATTATATTCACTTTAAATGTGACGGTTTACCTTTTAAAACCTCTACCATTTATGAGGCACCGCTTAACCGCAGAGTGTGTGACTTATTTGAAGATATTATTGAAGAAACCCTAAAAAAGCACCCGTTTTACGAAAAGCTTTGTATTTATAAGTTTTTTAGCATTTTAACAATACTTGAACGTGCCGTTTTACACGACAGCCACCCCGATAAAGAAAATCTCGAACGTGTAAGCCGAGCCGTCCACAATATGAATAAAGAATATAACAAAAATTATTCTTTAAAGGATTATGCCGATATGTGTTCAATGAGTAAATACCACTTTTTAAGAACCTTTGAAAAAATTGTTGGTTATACCCCTATAGAATACCGTAATAATATCCGTATGCAGCATGCGGTAGATTTACTTTCAGAAGAAAAGCTTACCATTACCGAAATAAGCAATTTAACGGGTTTTTCCTCCCCTGCTTATTTCAGTTCGGCATTTAGACAAAAATATGGTGTTTCACCAAAACAATTTAAAATACAAAAATTTTAAATTATAATATTGCTCTTGCTCATGATAATACTCTTATGATATAATAATTAAAATTTCGGATATTACAAACAAAGGAAGAATAGTATGCTGGAAAAAATTTTTAAGCTTAAAAATCATAACACCACCGTTAAAACCGAAGTAATGGCAGGTATTACAACCTTTATGACTATGGCGTATATTCTTGCGGTTAATCCAAGTATTTTGGCTGATGCAGGAATGAATCCAAACGCTGTATTGCTTGCTACCGCTATTGCTTCTTTTATAGGTACCGCTTGTATGGCGTTATTTGCTAATATGCCGTTCGTTCTTTCTGCGGGTATGGGGCTTAATGCTTATTTGGCTTATACCGTTGTTCAAGGTATGGGATATTCATGGCAAATTGCTTTGCTTGCCGTTTTTATCGAAGGTATTATTTTTATAATTTTGTCGCTTACAAACGTGCGCGAAGCCATTTTTAATGCTATTCCATTGACCCTTAAAAACGGCGTTTCGGTTGGTATTGGTTTATTTATCGCGTTTATCGGCTTGCAAAATGCAGGCTTAGCGGTTGATTCTTCAACCCTTGTTACAATAACCAATTTTCACAAAAACTTTAACACTAGCGGCATATGTGCCCTATTGACTGTTATCGGTCTGTTTTTCACCGCTATATTACATATTCGCGGTATCAAAGGCTCTATATTTTTGGGCATTGTTTTCACTTGGGTTTTAGGTATTATTTGCCAACTTACAAACCTATATATTCCCGACGGCAAAAACTTCTTTTCGTTAATTCCAAGTGAATATATTTCCTTCAATTTCTCACAGCTTGGCGAAACCTTCGGTCAGTGCTTTAACGTAGATTGGAATTCTATTCGTTTAGTTGACTTTATAGTAGTTATATTCGCCTTCTTGTTTGTAGATTTATTTGACACTTTAGGTACCCTTATAGGTGTTGCAACCAAAGCTAAAATGTTGGATAAGGACGGTCATCTTCCCAAAATTAAACCCGCCCTCTTTGCCGATGCAGTCGGTACGTCAGCAGGTGCTGTATTAGGCACTTCAACCGTTACAACCTTTGTTGAATCGGCATCAGGCGTTGCGGCAGGCGGACGCACAGGTCTTACCTCTATGGTGGCTGCTATACTATTTTTAATATCCACGTTATTTGCTCCGATATTTACAGCTATCCCATCGTTTGCTACTGCCCCCGCGCTTATTATGGTTGGCTTTTTAATGGTAAGCACCGTTACTGAAATTCGCTTTGACGACGATAACTTAACCGAAGCAATTCCCGCTTATATAGCAATAATTGCTATGCCGCTGTTTTACAGTATATCAGAGGGCATAAGCTTAGGTATTATTTCTTACGTGGTGCTTAACCTCTTTACAGGCAGGGCTAAAAAGATTAAGCCCCTAATGTACATATTAGCAGTTTTATTCATACTAAAGTACGTTTTCTTATAAACAAAAATTCCCGTAAGCAGAAATCCTTACGGGAATTTTTTTATTCGGTTATTTCTTTTATAAAGCTCCATTTTCCATCTTCAAACTCAAACAAGAAAATTCCGCAATTTTTCGGGAAAGGTATTTCTTCACCATCGCCTATGGTTAAATCAAAAGCCCGCAAAATAGTGCCCGCATGAGCGAAAGCCGCCACACTTTCATAATTTTGTTTTGCAACCATATCAAAAAATTTTCCTACACGCTCACGGTGAGAATTTTTATCCTCGCCGCCAAAGCTACGAAAATCGCCCAAAGTGCGCAAATTAATATATTCCTCACCAAGTTCTTTTTCGCAATCTTCAAACTTCTTTCCGGAAAGCGAGCCAACCCCCACTTCACGAATAAGCTCACACAATTCGGCAGTTTCGTTAGGAAGGGCAATTTTTTGAGTTTGCATAGCACGTAAAAGGTCACTGGAATAAACCTTATCAAAACTATAATTTTTCAATATTTCACCGGCACCACGTGCATCGTCTTCACCCTTTTCGGTTAACGGTACCTGACCCCAACCAACGTGCTGTTTATTAAAATTAGCAACACTTTGCCCATGGCGAACCATATATAACTTCATTTAATTTGCCTCACTTTACAAGCTTGCTTTTTTCTAACGCGTGACGGATAATCGTACCCATCGTATCTGCCATTCTCACAAATCCCGCATCATTGGGGTGAACGGCATCGGTTGTCATATCGTACTGATGCGGTGCTGTATGAAAGCTTAAACCATCAACAAAATAAACGTTCTTGTCCCCTTTTGCTCGCGCCTTAAGATAAGATTCCATAATAATATCGCGACGCTGTAAAATTTCTTCCTGCTCGTGGGGTAGTGTCCAATAATTAATACGTGTTGCCATAATAAAGGGCACGTCGGGATTCTTTTCACGTATAATTTCATAAACACGGTAATGTGTTTCTCTTAAATACTCGGGGTCGGGTGCGTTATGGTCGTAATCACATACAAACACGCTCATCGGAAGGGTTGACATCCATTCAACAAACGGCTTTTCGCCCTTGCAAAGCGCCGCAAAGCCAAAGTTTCTGAAATCTAGATTCATTTCCCTCGAAATCATTGCAGGATAAGTAAGACCGGGACGGGTTGCCGCACTACCGTGAACGATAGACGAGCCATAAAAAATAACAGGGTCTAAATCGCGGTAAGGACGGGGTGCGCAAATTTTCGAGCCGGGCACAACACCAATTTGTAAGCTTTCAACTATTGAATAAATCGGGAAATTTATGGTGAGCGATCGCATTTCGGCACTTTCAAGGTGAAGAATTTGGTCACAATGGTCTTTCATATCGTAAGACATTAAAAACTCTTTAACAAAGCGGCTGCCAAATTCACCGTCAATATATAAATCAAAGCCGGCCGAATTAAGCAAGGTTAAATGAGGCGCTCTGCCAACATCCAAGAATTTTGCACGAATAGCAATATATTCTGAATTAGTCGAAAAACGCACACGACCGCCTGTGGATTGCTTAGCCGATTTGCCTATACCCTCGCTCGATGCAAACGCAACGTCATCGGGCGCACGGCGAAAGTGCGGCTCGGTTATCGGCTCGTAAAAGCCGTGAAGCATAAACGGGGCTTTTCTTACGTCGTGCCACTCAACCTCAATACCGCTGATAATAGACGTATTCTTTACATTTTCCATAATCTTTGCCTCCCGTTTTACAAAACGCAAGTATTTTCTTAATTTTACACCACAACTCCCAATGTTGCAATATAAAATTATTTACTCGTTCATAAATTATAGTTTGTCGCTCGGTTGAATTGGTTGTACAATAATTACGAATTCCGAATTCCGAATTCCGCATTAGGCGTCAGCCCGACAAACCCCAATTTAAAAACCGCAGTAGAATAAACTTTCTACTGCGGTTTTATTTTTAATCCTTACT
This sequence comes from Acutalibacteraceae bacterium, assembly GCA_045632165.1. Classification (GTDB taxonomy): domain Bacteria; phylum Bacillota; class Clostridia; order Oscillospirales; family Acutalibacteraceae; genus UBA737. Next base: position 21,538 of record JAZQWD010000125.1, read on the forward strand.
GAAATCTTCTAATATAAGACCTTCGTTCTTTTCGAGCGCCCAATTAATGTTCCACTCGCTTGTGAAGATAAGAATGTTATTACCCTTAAAGTCCTGAACCCATTTAGTATCAGAAGTGAGGTTAAGCTTTTTAACGTCGATACCCTTGTTCTTTATCCAACGGATATAAGAATAAGGCAAATCGTTTCTTATAACGTCAACGTTATATTCATTTTTAAGGCGGTATTCAAGTACTTCAAACTGAAGCACACCAACAACACCCACGATAACGCGTTCCATACCGCTATTGGGCTCGTGGAAGATTTGAATAGCACCTTCCTGTGCGATTTGTTCAACGCCCTTAACAAATTGCTTACGCTTTAAGCTGTCTTTTTGCTCAATTAAGGTAAAATGTTCAGGAGCAAAAGTAGGAATACCCTCAAACTGCACCTTTCTTTTTGCCGAGCAAACGGTATCACCGATTGAATAAATACCGGGGTCGAACACACCGATAATATCGCCCGCGTACGCTTCGTTAATAATTTGTCTTTCTTCCGCCATCATTTGCTGCGGCTGTGAAAGGCGAACGGGCTTGCCCGCCTGAACGTGGAAATAATCAGCGCCGCGCTCAAACTTACCCGAGCATATACGGAAGAATGTAATACGGTCGCGGTGGTTTTTATTCATATTTGCCTGAATTTTAAAAGCAAAAGCCGAAAATTCTTCATCAAAGGGTGAAACCTCGGTATCACCTGACATTCTAGGCAACGGTGAGGTTGTCATTTTAAGGAAGTTTTCGAGAAATACTTCTATACCGAAGTTCATCAAAGCCGAACCGAAGAAAACAGGGCTAAGTTCACCGCAACGTACCTTTTCCAAATCAAATTCATAGCTTGCGCCATCGAGTAATTCAATTTGGTCAACAAGTTCTGCACGTTGGTAAGGCCCGATAAGCTCGTCTAATTTTTCTATATCGGTAATATCGCAAGGGGTGGGCTTAATCTTGTTCATACCTTGGTGGTGCATATCGGCAAATGATAAAATTTCACGCTTGTCGCGGTCGAATACACCCTTAAAATCAACACCGCAACCGATAGGCCAGTTTACGGGATAGGTACCAATGCCAAATTCCTTTTCGAGCTCGTCCAAAAGCTCGAACGGGTCGCGCGCTTCACGGTCAAGCTTATTAATAAAGGTAAAAATTGGGATATGACGGCGAGCGCAAACCTTAAAGAGCTTACGGGTTTGTGCTTCTATACCCTTTGCCGCGTCGATAACCATTACAACGCTGTCAGCCGCCATAAGGGTACGGTAGGTATCTTCCGAGAAATCTTGGTGTCCGGGGGTGTCAAGAATATTAATGCAGTATCCGTCATATTCAAACTGCATAACCGACGAGGTAATTGAAATACCACGTTGTTTTTCAAGCTCCATCCAGTCACTTACCGCATGCTTAGCGGTAGCTTTACCCTTTACAGAACCCGCGGTTTGAATAGCACCGCCGTATAAAAGGAATTTTTCTGTTAAAGTTGTTTTACCTGCGTCAGGGTGGGAAATTATAGCAAAAGTTCGGCGTCTGCCGATTTCACGTTGTAATTCAGTCACAAAAAATATCTCCTCATATTTATTCACAATTTATTATATTATCATAATAACGACATTTAATCAAGAAAAAATCACATATTCCTAAATTTAATTCTAAAATACCATTCCAGTTTCTTGACAAAACAATATATATATTATAAAATACTAATAGAAAATAATTTTTGGGGGAATAATAAATGGCAATTCTCGTTACCGGCGGTGCCGGCTATATCGGAAGTCATACTTGTATTGAAATGCAAAACGCAGGTTATGAAGTTATCGTTGTTGATAATCTTGATAACTCTAGCAAAGAATCTCTCGCTCGAGTTGAAAGCATTACAGGTAAAGCAGTAAAGTTCTACGAAGAAGACCTTCGCAACAAGGAAGCTCTCCGTCAAATTTTCAGTGATAACGAAATTGAAGCGGTTATCCACTTTGCAGGTCTTAAAGCGGTTGGCGAATCTGTTCGCGAACCTATTATGTACTACGATAACAACCTTATAAGCACTCTCGTTTTGCTTGAGGTTATGAACGAATTCGGTGTTAAGAAGATTGTTTTCTCTTCTTCCGCTACCGTTTACGGTGTTGCAACAGAAATGCCTTTGGTTGAAGGTATGCCTTTAGGCGCTATCAATCCCTACGGCAGAACCAAGCTCTTTATTGAAGAAATGCTCCGCGACCTTTACGTTGCTGATAAGGATTGGTGTATAGCTCTTCTCCGTTACTTCAACCCCATCGGTGCACACAAGTCAGGTCTTATCGGTGAAGACCCCAAGGGTATTCCCAATAACTTGATGCCTTATATTTCACAGGTTGCAGTTGGCAAGCTTGAAAAGCTTCACGTTTTCGGTGACGATTATAAGACCGTTGACGGTACAGGTGTTCGTGACTATATCCACGTTGTTGACCTTGCAAACGGCCACGTTAAAGCGGTTGATTGGGCACTTCAGAACAAGGGCTGTGAAGCATTCAACCTTGGTACCGGTAACGGCACCAGCGTATTACAGCTTCGCGATGCTTTCGTTAAGGCAAATAATATCGACGTACCTTACGTTATTGACCCTCGCCGTCCCGGTGACCCCGACGAGGTTTATGCAAATGCTGACAAGGCAAAGAACGTTCTCGGTTGGGAAGCTACCCGCGGTATCGTAGAAATGTGCGAAGATACTTGGCGTTGGCAATCAGGCAATCCTAAAGGATATGAAAAGTAAACTTAAGGGTTTACTTTAGATAAAAGATAAGAGAGAAAAGATAAGAGAAAATGTGTTTCGCAAAGCGAAACGATATATACATCGTGCCAACGGCGCACATTTTCTTTTCACTTTTCTCTTTTCACTTTTCACTATATTTTAATATTTCCGCCTGTGGCGCAGCTGGATAACGCAGCAGATTCCGATTCTGAAGAACGGGGGTTCGAATCCCTTCAGGCGGGCCAATTAAAGAAAGAATCCATCCACAAGGATGGGTTCTTTCTTTAATTCTGTTCAATCAATGAAGGGATTCGAACAAGCCGTTAAGAACAACAGTCCGGGGTGACTGTTGTTTAGGCGCGGCAACGAGCGTAAGCGAAGCGATTATATAAAATTCTTCGAATT
>JAZQWD010000126.1:0-10086 GCA_045632165.1 Acutalibacteraceae bacterium
CAATCTCTGTATCCGCCAAAGCCACAAACGTCATATCCGAACCAGTTCCACATAATTTTAAGGTCATATTTTTTTGCAATGTCATACTGGATTTTTACGTCATTAAAATCATAATTTAAGCCATCAAAAAGATTACCCCAACTAAGATATAAAATAACTGTATCATAACCGGATTCTTTAATACGACGCATACCATCGTCTAAAACACGTAAAACATTGGTAGAACTTAAACCTGCGCTACGAAGATGGTCAATTCTTAAATGCATTGCGTGAAATAAATATGGCTTACCAAGGTGATAAATTACACCCTTATCACCTACTTGCTTAATTTCAGCAACCGTTGCGTTAGTAAGCTTATCAACTATAAACTTGCCGTTTGAGTCGATAATCTCAGAAGCATCATATTTTGTAACTTCCCACGGTGTACCTTTAAAATTAACCGATGAGGAGTTATTTTTAGCAGTACAGCCGACTAAAAACATCAATAATGCCGCCAAAAACATCGCTAAAATACGCAAAGTTTTTGAAGTTGTCATAATTTCACTCCTTAAACTGTGTCTATTATACAATAATTTGATATGCTTTGCCTGCCTCATAGGTCATAACACCGTCAATGATTTCAACATCCTTTGTTTTAACCCATTTGCCGTTTTTATATACACCCTCGCTAGCAGACTTAATTTTACCACTCTTATAAGAAATTGTGGCTTCTTTTAAAGCATAGCTATAATAAGTGTTATCATCAACACGTACAAGTAAAGCAGTTGAGCCATCTGAATCAGTGCCGTTATCGGTTTTAAAGGTAAAGAACTTACCCTTAAAGCCCTTATTTTCAACCTTTTTGACCTTCATCGTATTATTAAATACAAGCATATTAAGCGGATCTGAAACTGCAATAATTTCACTTATAGCGTCGATTGATTTGTTCATATAGAAATATTGAGGAGCATCTAATTCGCGCTGGTCTTCATAAGCACCCTTTAGGTTAACTTTACCCTCGCGTAAAATAAACGGATTTTCCTTACTTCCAAAACGGTAAAGACCGCTTGTGCTCTTTCCTACCTCGTTATAATAAACGAAGTGATAATAGCCCATGCCCCAACCGTTTGAAAGCATATAGTTAGTTTGACCCGGTACGTTCCAAACACAGGTGCCGAATTCAACCATTACAAGAGGATTATCACCCTGTTTAATGGGCTCGTAGTCAGGCGCAACGTTAGAGCCGTAATAATCATAGCCGGTAATATCCAAATATTCAAGATCAACGTAACCTTTGATTTGGTTTTCCCAATCGCGACCTTCAACTATCATATTAGCGCCTGTAGTCATAAGATTAACGTAAGTAATCATTGAATACGGGCCTTCTTTAACGGCTTTAGCAAGTTCGTTAATAAGATTTTTAAGACTGCCGTATTGACTAAACCAAACACCGTGACCGCCTTCATCATTATTTGGTTCATTTTCAATTTGAATACCAATTGTTCTGCGGTCGGTATCGTTAACGTTAAGCCAAGCGCAAAGTTGTTGTATTGCTTCAACCTCACAATCAATAAATGACTGAGCCGATAAATCAGGAATAGGTTTTGTTTTAGCATAACCAGTACCGTAAATTATTTCACCGTTTTCATCCTTTAAAGGCGGATATTTTTCCATATCCTTAAGTTGCCAACTTTTATAACCACCGAAACCGCAAACGTCAACACCAAACCAGTTCCACATAATTTTAAGGTCATACTTTTTAGCAATGCTATACTGGTATTCAATTTCAGTAAAGTCGTATTTTTTACCGTTAAAGAAACGGTCCCAACCAAGATATAAAATTACGGTATTATACCCTGCTTCTTTAATTAGTCGCATGCCGTCTTCAAAGGTTTTTTCGCGGGTTTCTTTATCAAGCTTAGCACTAATCAAATGATCATAGCGGAAATGTATTGCACGGAATAAATAAGGTGTACCTAGGTGGTAAATAACCTTTTTCTTCCCTACAGTTTTCATTTCGGCAACCTTTGTGTTAGTAAGCTTTTCAATAATAAACTTACCGTCTTTATCAATAATTTCCGCCTCATCATATTCTGTTACAGCCCATTCAGGTTTATCTTCAATATTAGAGGAGAAGTCGTCGGGTGTTTTACCACCCGAACAACCAACTAAAAACAACATAATTAAAGCCAAAAACGTTGATAAAATACGTATGGTTTTATTATACATAAAAAACTCCTAAAGATTATTTAAGAACTACCCTGTAAGCCAAACCAGGTTCAACTTCAAAGGTATTTGAAGTTACAGTAACTTTACCACTTTCGGTCCATTTACCATCAGCATAAGAGCCGGTTGTAACTTCTTTAATATCTGACTGGAAGGTATAAGTTGCTTTACGTGAAGAATAAGCATAGAAATTACCGTCAGCCGCACCAATAACAAGACCACTACCACCGTACTGTTTAGCTGTATCGCTGTAAGTATATGTTATTCTTTGCTTATTGCAAAGCTTAAGTGCTTTAACATCATTCTTAAGTGTATTATTAAATGCGGTAATATTATTGATTTTTTCAGTAATAATAAGCTGGCGTAATGCTTTAATTGCCTTATTCATAGAAACAACTTCATCAATATCAAGCTCAAGCGCTTCACTTAATGTTGGAGAAATTGTATTAGGATTAAGTTTTTTTGAGCCATCACGTTTTTCAAGACCGGTAACAGGGTTATCAAAACGGTAGAAACCGGGTGCACCAAGGTCGCGGAAGTTTGCAACCTGATAAAAGCTTAAGCCATAGCCCTTTGAGAAAATTTGATTTATCTGTCCGGGTACTGCATAAGATGCAGGTGAATATTCAGCATAAGTTGCTAAATTATTGTTATGTTCAAGTGTTTTAAGTGTTGGGTTAGGATTGGTTGTATAGTCGTCATAACCAACTATATCAATATATTCTTGTTCGCAAAGATATTTTAAGCGTTCGTTAAATGTATAACCTTCCGCTTCCTTGTTATAACCGGCAGACATAAGATTTAAGTAAGTAATCATTGAATAAGCGCTATCTTTAATTGCTTTACCTTCTGCATTAAGAAGTGCGGCAAAATTAGTAAATTGGCTCATCCAAAGGCCACGACCGCCTTCTTCGTTACCGGGTTCGTTTTCAAGCTGAATGGCAACAGTTCTACGGTCGGTATCATTAACATTAAGCCAAGCGCAAACCTGCTGTAATGCTTCTGTAACTTCATCAATATAAATTTGCTCTGAAAAGTCAGGAACGTTATATCCGCCTTCGGTTACAAGAGGTGAACCATCCATACCGGCAAGAGCGGGATATTTTTCACGGTCGGTTTGCCACGACATAAAGCCACCAAATCCGCAAACATTATAACCAAACCAGTTAAGGTGTACCTTTAAGTCATACTTTTTAGCAAGCTTATAGTGCATTTCAAGTTCACTGAAATCGTATTTTTCACCGTCGTAAAGACGTGACCAGCTAAGATAAAGAATAACAGTTTCAAAACCGCTTTCTTTAATGATTTTGAAGCCTTCTTCATATAACTTCATACGGTAATCTTCTTCGCTATATGCGCTAAGAATATGATCCCAACGAAGATGCATTGAATAGTAATGATAAGGTTTACCGTTATGGTAAATAACGGGACGACCGTTAACTTCCTTCATTTCAGCCGCAACAACCTTTTGAAGCTTTGAAGTGTCATACATACCTTTTTCGTTAGTGCCGTTTTTGTCATTTTTACAGCCTGCAAATGATGACACACACATAATCATCACAAGCATAAGTGCACAAAGACGAATAAAAGTTTTTTTCATAATATACCATCCTTTGTTTATTAAGATAATGTAAATTTATAAACCACACCCGATTTCATTACAATATAATGATTATCAAGCGTTAATTCCTTTGTTTTATCCACCCACTCACCATCAGTAAATTCACCTTCGGTAATTTTGATGGTATTATCACAATCTATTGCAAGAAACGGTGATTGATGGAACGAGAAAACATAATAATTTGAATATGCATCAACAGCACATATCGCCGCAGAATTATATGTGAAATGCGGGATTGATATATTATTGAAACTTAATTTAATATCACCCGCGGGTGTAAGCACCGTGTAAGAGTTAGCGGCAGCTGGGTTGAGTGCAACGATATCTAACAAATTAGCTGTTGCTAGAACCGTACCGATATTATTCATACCCTTAATAAAATCAACAACGTCAGGTGTATAGGGTTCTAACATGCGTTTTTTAGACAAAATACCACGGTCAACTATTTGATTATTACGAATAACCCAATTAGTTGAATGAGTACGATACATACCGCAGTTAACGTTTAAATCAAAACTTTTAAGTTCATAAACGCCAAATTGATAGCCCTGCGATAAAAGACTCATCGACGTTTCAAAAAAGCTAAAAATAGCAGGTGAAATCTTTGAAACGTAACAAAACTTATCATCATTTGCAAAGTCACCTATGTTGAAATTAGTGGTAGTAAGATTTGCCGCACCCATACCATCAATATTTTCATATAATAAAAATTTATCAAGACGGTCGCGACCTGTTACACCTTCAACAGTTGTTCGGTAATCATCAAAGTTAATACCAACGGTTGTAACAACATTATAAGGCGATGCTTTAACTGCATCTGCCATTTTTAAAAGCAAATTTGAATAATTTTCAAATTGATATAACCAAGCACCTTTACCGTAATTTGTGTTTGCTTCATCTTCAATTTGAATTAAAACCGTACGGCGGTTATAGTCGGTATAATTTAGCCACGCACAAAACTGTGTAATTGCTTCAACTGCTTCATTAATATAAATGTCTTGTGATAAATCGGGCACGTTGAGTTTATCATTAATTGTTTTTGCAGGATACTTTGAGCGGTCATTTTGCCAAGGCATATAACCGTTTTTAGTGTAGCCATTCCAAATAATTGAAATATTCAAGTCATATTTTTCGGCTAATTTATAATAAATTTTATAAAAATTATAATCGTAAGAACTTCCGTTATAAAAATTTTTCCAATCGACAAAAAGTGCAACCGTTTTAAAGCCGCTTTCTTTTGCTTTTTTGAAAGCTTCATCTAATACTATCGTTTTGCGTTCGGCTGCGATAACCTTACTGTTTAAAATTTGGTCGTAAGATATATAAACAGGATTATAAAAATACGGCTTTCCGTTATATCTAATATAAACCCTATCATCGTAGTTTTTATAAATGCTTGAAACCTTTACCGTTTCAAGATACTCTGTAATAATTTTACCACTGTCATCAAGCAATTTTTCAAAGCGTGAGCTTTGTGGTAGCTTAACGGTTAACTGGGCGTCGGCATTATTTAGGTCTGCAATAACCAGATCGTTTTTCTTATTACCTGAACATCCAATTAAAAAAACAAAAGTTACGCAAAGAAAAATTGCTAAAGTGGTTTTTAAATTTTTAAGCATTAAATTCACCGTAAAATAATATTACTGGTCGACCCAAGGATATTTAAGCTTCTTGGTATCGTACCACTTTTTGGGATAACGAGGATTAGGATTAAGCTTTGCTTCATCAACCGCAACCTCGCTTGTTTCCCCTTCTAAAACACGTACTTCACGCGCCATTACAACAAAGCGTTGATTCTTAAATTCATACCCACAGGTCGAAAGAGTTATTACGCGGTCATTAGGTAAAATATCAACCGGTGTTTGAATAATACTGCGTTGGAATGCTTCCTCTATCCAATCGATAAAATCGCGTTGGCGGGTAAAATCGGTTTGCATAAAGGGATATAAATAACCATTATCATCTTGCGGTACAGCATTCATAACCATTGCAGCAAACACCTTATATTCAACCATACCGTCAGGGGTTATAAGCTGAATTATGGGATGTTTTTTGTAAAAGTCTAGTTTAGCATATTTTTTAATATTTGTAAACATTTGACTATTTTTTAGTGAATGACCATATACAGTTAAGTTTTGCGAAGTTTTAATTTTATTTTGACAATCGAAAAACAAAGTACCAAACGGACTATATTTTTTATAGAAGTTATGGTTTAGATAATAATCGTTATTATCGGTTTGACAAATAGGATAATTAATATCGGTACCCGGTATTACAATCCACGCGGTAATATCAGGGTTTTGTTCGTGTAGAAGCTCGAAATCGTATACTTCGCTGTCAACATCACGTTCATCTAAAATGTTTTGCATAACCCCTTGAATTTCCTTGTTATTATGTCGTAAAACAGCATGATCAATTTCAATAGTACCTAACCAAACCGAACACACAATAATGCCTAAAACCGCAACGAGCGTTACGGTTTTAATAATTAACGTTTTTTTATCATTACCCTTCATTGGAAAGATAGCGCGAACAGTTTTATATAAATAATATTTAAACAATTAAATTAAACCTCAATTTCCTTTAAAACGTAAGCACGTCGGTATTGTACAGTAGTCATACCGTATTTCTTCTTAAAGCAAGAGCAAAAATATGAAACGTCGGAAAAACCAACCTTTTTACTAATTTCATTAATCGGGTAATCCGCTTCAAGTAATAACGTAGCAGCTTTTTTAAGTCGTACGTCATTTAAATACTTTACAAAGTTCATACCTGTGCTCTTTTTAAATATTCTACTTATATATGCAGGTGAAAGATATATTTGCTCCGCTACGCGGTCAAGATATAATTCGCTAGCATATTCGCTTTCAATAATATCGCAAATTTGATGGATTATTCTATCGTTACCCGTAACCTCTAAATCTCCTTGTACAATTTTTTCTTTTGTACAAACGTTAGTAACGAGTTGTTTAAGTTCGTGTATATCCTTACTGCTTATAATAGCAAAAAGATTATTATATAGAATTTCATCATCAAAGGCAGAACGTAAAATTTCGCAAACCAAAAACTGAACGTTAACTATTGAAGTTCCCATAAGCTGTGGTTGACTAAAAAAGTTATCAATAAAGGATTCTATTTTTGCTTCGCTTCTGCCTGCTCTAATCTTAAATCCTGTTGCCTGTGCCTTTTTGATAATATTACCAAATGGTTCAAGCAATTGCATTTCATTATTATAATAACAAACGTCGTTATTATTTTTTTCAAATTTTAATTTAACGGCATAAGAATTAATATCAGCAAAAAGTTGACAGGCAGCTTCAAAGTTTGAAATAACGTCAGTAAAAATTGCAAATGCACTGATATTTAGATTATGTAATTCAATAATAATATGATAGCAAATGCGATTAAGATTATTTACCGATGTATCAACCAAAGCATAAACGGCATTACCGTCAGAAAACAAATCAATTCTTTCAGGCAAAAGTTCGATCGGGAAAGCCGATAAAATTTTTGAATCAACTCGTTCTAAAGTATTCGGATAAACTGCGATTAAACGTCTACCTTCATATATATCTTTTGTATCACCCACGCAACAAGAACGTATAGCGGACAATATTTTAGCAGATTTATTTATAAATTGCGGAAACAATTTTCCAAATACATTCACAATATCGTTATTACCGTGAATATGCTTCAAATTATTATAATTAAGAACAAAATTATTTCTTAAATCCGCCTTTGAAAACAGATAAATTTCGGATTTAATAAAACGTCGTGTAACACCTTCATAAATTTTATAAAGATGCTCATCCATAATCGAATCTGAATCCAAAAAAATAGCTGCAAAGGGTGTATCGGCCGGAAACTCGTAAAATTCTTCTTCATTTTCAGCAACCTTAAGTACACAGTCAAAATCGAGTGCAACCGCTTGGAATTGCTGAATGGTTTTATCATCACCGCTTATAAGAAGAGCACACAGCACAGATACTCCCCTCCCTTCTTTTAATTATTTTAAATATCACTTAACTTTTTTAAAATACGGTAAAACATCAATAGGTGCATCAACAGTAATAGTTGCTGGACCTTCATAAATATTACCGTTTATATCTTCCCATTTACCTTCAGGGAAAACGACATCCTTTGTAACGTCACCTTTGGTAATTACAGGCGCAACTAACATCTCATCACCCAACAAGAATTGATCTACTATGTATTCATATCCGTTGCCGGGATAAGCGTATTCCATCATCTTTATAATCGGTTCGCCCGTTACGGTTGAGTTGTTAACTAAATCAACTATATAGTCGGCATATTCAGAATGAAGATTTGAATATTTAACTGCAATTTTCAAATATTCATCAGATAAAACTCGCCACGGTGCCAATGAATACTGCATCATTGGGAAAAAGGTTGAACATTGACACATTCTTATAAATAATTCCTGATCGAACTTAAAATCGGGCTGTAAGAATGAGAAATACTCACCGCCGCCAATCATATCAGGGCAAATAAAAGGATAACCCAAAATACCGCAAACAAGACCATTTGGAATAAGCTCATTAAGACCGTTTCTGTCCCAACGGTGAAGTTTGTCACAAAGACGGCTTACCATACTAAGGCCTGCACAGTTATAACTATCCTTATATTCGTGAAACTTATATTTATATCCGAATTCATTCCACGCAAGATTGCGTTCAAATTCAGTATATTTGTCATCTACTTCGCCATTTAAACAGTGTGTATAAGCACCGGTTGAGCCACCGTCAAACTTAAAGCCATCAATGCCGTAATCATCAACTAATTTTTGAAGCTGGTCACCAAGGAACTTCATATCAGCATCTTTTTTACTGTCAAGCAATACACTAACGCCGTTCCACCATTCCATAAGAGCGATTTTATCGTCCTTAGTGCGCAAGAAGTGATGATTTTTCCAATCAACCATTGTGAGCTTACGGTAAGCTGCAGAGTCAGCCGCAACCCACGGAACAACCCAAAGCATTACCGAAAAGCCGAGCTCGTGAAGCTCGTCTACCATTGCCTTAGGGTCAGGGAAACGACCGGTATGCCAATCCCACATACCATAGTTTTGTTGCCAGCCCTCGTCAATCATCAAAATACCGGGTTTAAAACCAAGCTCAACAATTTTTCTTGCATACTCAAGAATTTGCTTTTGGTTTTGATTATACATAAGCTCAATCCAAGTATTATATTGAGCAGTTTCGAAAAATTTAGGTTCAATAGGGTCACCGGTAAAGGGAAAATACTTGTCTTTAGCGGCGCGGTAAGCGTCACGAAGACAGTCGCCTGCTTCAACAAGTTCCAAATTATCGGTGCTAAAATTAAACTCACCGTCTTTTATATGGCAGTCATAGGGTTCGTTAATCCAGATATAACGTCCTTTATTAGACAAAAACATTGTCGTAACTTGATTACTTGCGCCAAGAGAGTACTCCTTAGTCAAGAAACCCATTTTTTTATCGGTATTTTTATCAAAAGGCATATCTTTAGCGAGAACAACGCCAGTTCCCCACCAAACTTCATTTTCCAAAAAAGCAATTTTCATAAAAGTCACCTTAAATTTTTTCTTTAATCGCTTGATTAATGCGTTCTCTTAAATTCAAAATATAGTCGGCATCTTTAGGATACTGTTTAAAGGTAAGCTCGCCAATACCGTCTTCAATAATATTCATAACGAATTCTTTACTGTAAAGCTGCTCGCAAAGCTTAAACGCGCGAACGTCTTGCAATGCATCGTGGAAAACGTCAAGACGTAGTGATTCGTAAGCTTCGCCATTTTGAGCAGGATATACAACGTGCGAGTCACCTGCAGGACCAAAGCAATCACTATCAGCGGTAAGATAAGGGTTAACAAAATCGTACGATTGACGACTGTAATAGAAGTTATAACCCCAATGTAAAAAGCCCTTAATATCATACTTATAAATTTGAGGTCCAATAATACGGTTACGAGCCGATGGTTGAGCCAAGAAGTGGTTAGAAACTTCAATGGCTTGCCAGCAGCAATAATAACCCCAAAGTTCTGGAACCTTACCGTAGAAGTTTTCCATATATTCAAGCGAAGGAACAGGATGGTCAACCAAACCTTGTTCGTAAAAATCAAAGTGAGACAATGCATCAATAAAAGGATAATCTTTAAGTATATCCTTAACAATTGCTTTAGCAGCTGCATAACTTTCAAGATGCTCAGTTTTTGGTTCATCCGAAATATGGAAATAACAGCGCTTATCCGCATTATCCTT
>JAZQWD010000127.1:0-2520 GCA_045632165.1 Acutalibacteraceae bacterium
GGTAACGGCGGCGGTAAGCCCGATAGCGCTATGGCTGGCGGTAAAGATGCTTCTAAGATTGAAGAAGCACTTAGCACCGTTCCCGCTATTTTAAAGGAGATGCTTAAATAAAATGAACGACTGTTTATTTTGTAAAATTATAAAGGGTGATATTCCTTCAACTAAGGTTTACGAAGACGAATTCGTTTACGCTTTTTTGGACATTCAACCCCAAGCACCTTTTCACGCAGTAATTGTTCCAAAAATTCACGTTAAATCAGCTGATGAAATTAATGCCGATAACAGTATGTATATCGCAAAGATTTTTGAAGCCGTTGCAAAAATTGCAAAAGCCGAAAATTTGGAAAACGGCTATCGTGTTGTTAACAACTGCGGTGTTGACGGCGGTCAAACCGTTGGTCATATTCACTTCCACCTTTTAGCCAGAAGAAACTTAGAGTGGCCTCCCGGCTGATTAATATTAAGGAGATATTAATATGTCTGAATTTTATACTTTAAAAATTGCAGGTCTTGAAAGACAGCTTGAAATGTTCCCCGTAAGCGATAAATTGGATATTGCCGCATTTATCATTTTCGGTGACGTTGAACTTACCATTAAAGCAAGTGAAGAATTACTTAAAAAGCTTCCCGAATTTGATGTTATTATCACCCCCGAAGCAAAGAGTATTCCGATTGCTTACGAAATGTCACGTCAATCAGGCAAGCCCTACATAATTGCACGTAAGGGCGTTAAGGTTTATATGCGAAACCCTTTGTCTGTTTCGGTTAATTCAATTACTACCCAAAACGAACAACACTTATACCTTGGCGAAAGTGAAGTTAATATGATTAAGGGCAAAAAGGTGCTTATCGTTGACGACGTTATCAGCACAGGTGAATCACTTACCGCTGTTAGAAACCTTGTTGAAGCCGCAGGAGCTATTGAAGCCGCTTCTTGCGCATTCTTAGCCGAAGGTGATGCCGCTGACCGTGACGATATCATCTTCCTTGAAAAGCTTCCCCTTTTCTTTAAATAATTTACTTTAAAATTTAAACCTCGTGGATTTTCTCCACGAGGTTTTTCGTTATATAAAAAAAGTGATGCGATTTCTCACATCACTCAAATTCTTTTAAACGTTTATTAAGTTCACCAATCGGCAAACCGACTATATTAAAATAATCACCGCGTATTTCCTTAACAAGTAAAGCACCTTTTGCTTGAATACCATAGCTACCCGCTTTATCATACGGCTCGTCAGTATCTAGATAAGCGTTAATTTCTTCCTCTGAAAGCGGGTAAAACTCAACTTCGCTTTTAACCGAAAAGCTAACGCAATTATCCCCTTTTACAACAGCGCAACCAGTAATAACGTAATGTGTTTTACCTGAAAGCATTTTTAACATTCCGTAAGCGTGCTTACGGTCGGTAGGTTTACCTAAAATTACGTCACCCAAGAAAACCGATGTATCCGCCCCTATAACAATATCATTGGGATAATCCTTTGCGATATCAAGCGCTTTGATTTTAGCAAGATATTCTGGACTGTCAAATATATCGATTTCGTCAGGTACAATTTCCTCAACATTTGACGGTATTACCGTAAAATCGTCAGTAATTACCGACAAAAGTTCGCGTCTGCGTGGTGACTGTGATGCTAAAATATAACTCATTTATCCCACCCCATTAAGCCATCGTTAAATATTGAGCGCATATAACGGCTATCAAAAGTATCACCCTTTGACAAATTAAGAATAATACCGTTAATAACAACCGAATCATTGCTTTGCCAATAAAGGTTAATATCCTTGACATTGGTTTGCCAAAAAATATTTTCAGTTTTATTATATCGTGTTTGCGATACTCTTACACCGTTGCCAATTTCGGTCTTGACAAAATAAAACTTTAATTCGCGGTCACCGTTGGGTGAAGTGTAAGAACGCACAAATTCACCTTTAGGCACGTCCGAAATATCGACGTAAGCACTATTAAGCACAAGATAAACCGAATTCGCAATTACAACTAAAAACGCAAGACAATAAAACACAAGAAATAATATATTCTTTTTCATATTAAACACCTGCCACAAAAGACGGAAGCTTATCATCAATAAGTTTTTCTATTTTTTCGTTATAATCCTTTATAGCCGCTTCACAATGAATAACGTAACACATTATAAAATAAGGAAGCGTGAAAATTAAAGGAACAAATAATAAAGAAATAATAATCAACAAAAGTAAACTAAGCACTAAAAATATTAAATCACTAAGTGATGCTTTTGAAATCACAGTAGACATATGAAGCGCTTCATCTATGTCGATTTCTTCATTAGCGACAACCAAAATCGGTGCAAGATAAAATCTTATCAAAGAAAAATCTGTAAGTACTAGACCGATTGACGAAAGAAAATCCACTATAGAATTTAAATGCTGAGACCACATAGGTATAGGCATTTTTAAAAAATCATACAATTCAGTGCTTGAAATAATATAAACCAAAATCGCCGGTAAATAAAATATTAAGCCAAACATTAAAAGACGTAT
>JAZQWD010000128.1:0-3101 GCA_045632165.1 Acutalibacteraceae bacterium
TCACTTCAAGGCAAACGGCGCTTACACAGGCGAAATTTCTGCTGAAATGCTCGTTGAAGCAGGTGTTAAATACGTTGTTATCGGTCACAGCGAACGTCGTCAATACTTCGGCGAAACCGACCAAACTGTTAACCTTCGTACCCTTGCTGCTGTAAACGCAGGTCTCACCGCAATTGTTTGCGTTGGTGAAACTCTTGAACAACGTGAACTTGGCTACACCGAAACCTTACTTAAATTCCAAACCAAGATGGCACTTACAAACGTAACTGCTGACCAGCTTAAGAACATTATCGTTGCATACGAACCCGTTTGGGCTATCGGCACAGGTGTTACTGCTACCGCTGAACAGGCAGATGAAGGTAACGGCTTTGTACGTGAAGCAATCGCTGAAGTTTACGGTAAGGAAGTTGCTGAAACCGTTACTATTCAATACGGCGGTTCTATGAACGCTAAGAACGCTGACGAATTAGTTGCTAAAGTAAACGTTGACGGTGGTCTTATCGGCGGCGCTTCTCTTAAAGCAGAAGATTTTGCGGTTATCGTTAAAGCTGCTTCTAAATAATTTTAAGGTGATAAAATAATGAAAAAACCTATTGTTTTAACTATTATGGACGGCTTCGGTTTTAATAGCGAAGTTAATGGCAACGCTATTAAAGCGGCTGCTACTCCCCGTCTTGATAATATTTTTGCCACCTGCCCCACTACCGAAATTGGTGCTTCGGGTATGGACGTTGGTCTTCCCGACGGTCAAATGGGTAACAGCGAAGTTGGTCACACCAACATTGGTGCAGGTCGTGTTGTTTATCAAGAACTCACCCGTATTACAAAGTCAATCTCCGATGGTGATTTCTTCACTAACGAAGCATTCTTAAACGCAGTTGAAAATTGCAAAAAGAACGACAGCGCACTTCACCTTATGGGTCTTTTATCAGACGGCGGTGTTCACTCTCATATTGAACACTTATACGCTTTGGTTGAACTTGCAAAGCGCAACGGTCTTGACCGTGTTTATATCCACGCTTTACTTGACGGTCGTGACGTTCCCCCCGCAAGTGCTGCTGACTTTATTGATGCTTTGAACAACAAACTCGCTGAAATTGGTTGCGGTAAGCTTGCAACTGTTTTGGGCCGTTTTTACGGTATGGACCGTGACAACCGTTGGGACCGTGTAAACAAGGCGTATGCTGCTTTGGTTTACGGTGAAGGCATTAAAACCGACGATGCTGCCGCTGCTGTAAGATACTCTTACACCCAAATTGACGAAGACGGCAAAAACATCACTGACGAATTCGTACTTCCTACCGTTGTTGAAGGCACTGAAAGAATTAAATCTGGCGACAGTATGATATTCTTCAACTTCCGTCCCGACCGTGCACGCGAAATCACCCGCACCTTCGTTGTCGAGGCGTTTGATGGCTTTGAACGTGTTGGCGGCAAGCTTAACCTTTACTACGTTTGTATGACACAGTACGATGCTTCAATGCCTAACGTAGAGGTTGCATTTAAGCCACAATCTTTAGTTAACACCCTCGGTGAATACTTAAGCGTTAAGGGACTTTCACAGCTTCGTATTGCTGAAACCGAAAAATATGCTCACGTAACCTTCTTCTTTAACGGTGGTCGTGAAGTTATGTTCGAAGGCGAAGATAGAATTCTTGTAAACTCACCCAAGGTTGCTACCTACGATTTACAACCTGAAATGAGCGCAAATGAAGTTTGCGATAAGGTATGTGAAGCTATTGAAACCGGCAAGTATGACGTTGTTATCTTAAACTTTGCTAACTGTGACATGGTTGGTCACACCGGCTTCTTTGATGCCGCTGTTAAAGCGGTTGAAACCGTTGATAACTGTGTTGGTCGCGTACAAGACAGTGTTCTTAAAATGGGCGGCGTAATGCTTCTCACCGCTGACCACGGTAACGCTGACAAGATGCTCGATACCGACGGTTCACCCTTTACTGCACACACCACCTTCCCTGTTCCTTTCTCGGTTATCGGTAAAGATTGCGAGCTTCGTGAAGGCGGTAAGCTTTGCGACATTTCACCCACTATCATTAAGCTTTTAGGTCTTGAACAACCTGCTGAAATGTCAGGCGAATCGATTATTAAATAATTTATAAAAATTAAAGCCACGAACTTTTTACAGTTCGTGGCTTTTTTTATTTTATTAAACAAAACTATAAAGCAGTTGTGCTTTACCTTGAATTTCAACCTTAACACCTGCGGGTACGAATACGCTTGCACCCTTAGTAAGAACAAATTCTTCGCTGTCATATTTTATACAGGCATCACCCTCAAGCACAATAAGTGAAACAAAACTATCAGGTGAATGTATATCAATAACTCCGTTAAGGTCAACTACTCTTGCAGTAAATTTATCGCAAGAAGCAAGTTCGGTTACACCATCACTAATAACCTTGCCAACTTTACCGTACGGAATTTTAGGTGTTTCGCATTTAGTTACTTCTAATGCTTTGTCTATATGTAATTCACGCGGTTTACCGTCAGCACCAAGTCGACCAAAGTCGAAAACGCGGTATGTACTGTTAGAATTTTGTTGTACTTCAGCAATTAAAATACCCGCACCGATTGCGTGCAACGTACCTGCCGTTATAAAGAAAACGTCGCCCTTTTGAACAGGAACAGAATTGCAAACCTCCATAAGGGTGTTATCTTTAATACGTTTTTCAAATTCTTCTTTAGAAATATCAGATTTGAAGCCGTAAACAAGCTCTGCGCCCTCTTCACAGTCAACTATATACCACATTTCGGTTTTGCCGTATTCGCCCTCAACCTCTAAAGCGTATTTATCATCAGGGTGAACCTGAACCGATAAACTTTGCTTTGCGTCGATAAACTTTATAAGTATAGGAAAATACGAAAAGCTTTCGCTGTTTTTACCAAGCGCCGCTTTACCCCAAATTTCCAAAACCTCGTTAATTGTTTTGCCTTTGTATTCACCATTTAAAACAGTGTTCATACCGTCCTTATGGCAAGACAAAAGCCATGCTTCGGCGGCAATATCCATATCGGTTTCAAAACCAAAATCGGTTTTTAATATTGTGCCGCCCCAATTATAATCTTTTATGGGGGCTTTTAAT
>JAZQWD010000129.1:0-2467 GCA_045632165.1 Acutalibacteraceae bacterium
TCTTCAACGAAATTAACGTTGGGTGAAATGTTTTTATACACTTCATCTACTCCTTCCAAAATAAAAATGCCCTCTATCCACAATAGGATAAAGGGCATAAACACTTTATAACCACCTATTACGAAGAACTAACATTCACGGTTTTTGTAACGGAAAACAACCGGACAAGCTTACTAAAATTCAGCCGTCTGCTCAGGAGTGATCTAGATAACCCAAAACTGCAGAGCTTACACCAACCTCTGCTCGCTAAAAGTTTTGTGGCGGTTACCACTTTCTCCGTCAAAGCATTTAAAATATAAAATTTAAACCGAAACGGAATTATTCGTTAACGGTGGGAATTTGCTGTTTTAATGCAGCGCGGGTCTTGCGTACTTCACCAAGATTAGCGGTAAGACCTTCGTCTGCGCGGCGCATAATATCATCAACAAAGTCTTGTGCTGCTTTACGCATTTCACGGCTCTTGCCCTGTGCGTTAGCGATGATTTCAGCTGCCTTTTGTTGTGAAAGCTTAACAATTTCTTCTTGTGCTACCATTGCTTTTGCCTTTTCTTCAGCATTGCGGATGATTGCATCAGCTTCGCGTTTAGCGGTAGTGATGATTTCAGCACGGTCGGCAACAATGCCCTTTGCTTGCTTAATTTCAGCAGGGATGTTAAGACGGATATCGTCAACAACTGCTCTTAATTTTTCAACGTCTACAACGGTTTTTTTGCCGGGGAGTTTAATACCACCGTCGATAACTTCGTCAAACTGTTCTAATAATTCGTCAAGTGTCATTTTTTCTTCCTCCATAAACCTTATTGGTATTATTTTTTTAAATTAATCCTGTCGATAATATCCTGTTTGATAACATCGGGCACGAAGCCGGAAATATCACCGTTCATTGTGGCGATTTGCTTAACCATACTTGAGGATAAATACATATTTTGCGAAGCAGTGGTTAAAAACAGGGTTTCAACATTAGGATTCAACTTCTTATTTGCTAATGCCATCTGGAATTCATACTCAAAATCCGACATGGCACGAAGTCCTTTAATAATTGCGGTAGCACCGCGGGTGGCTGCATAGTCGGCAAGCAAGCCGTCGTAATGCACAACCTCAACGTTATTAATATCGGGTATGCATTTTTTAATCATTTCAACGCGTTCTTCAGGTGTGAAGCTATTCTTCTTTGTTGAATTAGTCGCAACAACAACAATGACCTTGTCAAACATATTTGCCGCGCGGGTAATAATGTCAAGATGACCGTTTGTAACAGGGTCAAAGCTACCGGGGCAAATGGCAATGCTATTTTTCATAAATCAAAGCCCCTTTCGATAAATTGCAGCGTTGATTTTACCGTAACGGTAGGTGCGGGATATAGAAAAACCGTCGATTTCTTCCGGTATGTTAACTTCGGGTGGATATTCGCAAACAATCATACCGTAATCACTCATAAGCGGAAGCACGGCTTTGATTGCATCGGTTAAAATACCTGCCGCATAGGGTGGGTCTAAAAAGACAATGTCAAAAACGTCACGGCTCATTGCCGCAAAGGATGAAAAATCACTTTGCATAATTTTTGCATTATCTGAAAGACCTGTGATTTCTAAATTTTTTTTAACAAGATTAATTGAAGTACGGCTATTATCAACAAAAACACAACTTTTAGCACCGCGGCTTAATGCCTCAATACCAAGCTGACCAGAGCCGGCGAACAAGTCTAAAACACGCCTGCCTTCAATATCAAATTGCAGGGCGCTAAATAATGCCTCTTTAACCTTGTCGGAGGTGGGGCGTACGTCGCTTCCGTCCGGTGTTACGAGGCGCTTACCCCGAGCAATACCGGTTATAACACGCATTTGCATCACCTTAAATTAGAATTAATAGGACATAATACAACCATTATCCTATTATTATACCTATTATCGCACCAAACACCCTGTTTTGTCAATAGTTTTTTATAATATTGCAAAAATAATATTTATATTATATAATAGCATTATGAATAAAATTTATATACTTAAAGGCGAATGTGACCATTATGCCTTTTTGAAACAAAAAGCCGCCGAAAAATATAATAACGTAGAAATAATTAAAAACGAAAAAGGTAAGCCGTATTTTAAAGATATATCTAGTTTATTTTTCAGTGTATCCCATACAGAGGGGCTAACCGTAATTGCTTTAGGTGATAGCGAGGTTGGGATAGATGTTGAAAAAATAAAAAATCCCGATTTTAGAATAATCAGGCGTATTTTAAAGGAAGAAGCCGAATATATAGCCGAGTGTAATTGTGACCGCCGATTTTTTGAAATTTGGACTAAAAAGGAAGCATATTTAAAGTGTAAAGGCACAGGTATATCGGGCGGACTTGACAGCGTAAACGTATTAGAATTACCGTTTAAAACAATGGATTATGAGGATTATATAATTTCGGTTTATAGTGAAAATATAAAATGAGTTGTATATGGATTTTGCTCTAAATGAT
>JAZQWD010000130.1:0-13114 GCA_045632165.1 Acutalibacteraceae bacterium
GCAATAATTTGACCCTGATTAATAATGATAACACGCTTACAAACTGCCTGAATTTCAGACAAGATGTGTGATGACAAAATAATGGTGTGGTTTTTGCCAAGGCGTGAAATAAGATTGCGAATTTCGATAATTTGCTTTGGGTCAAGACCAACGGTGGGCTCGTCCAAAATAAGTACGTCGGGGTTGCCGATTAAAGCACCCGCAAAGCCGACACGTTGACGGTAACCTTTTGAAAGGTTCTTAATAAGTCGGTTTGAAACGTGGTCAATTTTAACCAACTTCATAACCTCGTTAATGTGCGCGCTTTTGGGGAATTTAACCTTTTTAAGGTCAAATATAAATGCAAGATATTCCTTAACCTTCATATCCATATAAAGCGGGGGAATTTCAGGCAAATAACCAATACGCTTTTTGGCTTCTTCGGGATATTCCATAACGTCAAAGCCGTCAATTTCTACCTTGCCTTGAGTTAAAGAAAGATAACCCGTTAAAATGTTCATAATAGTTGATTTACCGGCACCGTTAGGACCTAGAAAGCCCACAACCTCACCCTTACTAATACTAAAGCTTACGTCTTTAACAGCAAGGTGAGTACCGTATCTTTTACTAAGACCGGAAACTTCAATCATAAGTTTACCTCCGTGAAAAATTATTCATATCATTATAACATATTACCATACTTTTTGGCAATAGTTATTAATTAAATATTAATTTTTAATGTAATTTTTTTCAAATTATAGTTTCTCCTACTTTCCCCAGTCCAAAACAATAGCAACCGTTTGAAAGGTACGACTCTTTATGATATAATTATTTAAAACAACAATTTTACTAATTTGTGTTGTTCAATAAATCTCCACAAAGTTATAAAATATACCCATAACATTAAAAAGGAGATTTAAAAATGAACACAGACAAAATTTATGCAGAATCAATTGCAAAGGACTATGCCCCCAAGGATAATTCCAAAATTATCGCACTTAAAAAGCTTGATGCAAAGGCAAAAATGCCCGCAACAGTTTTCACCTATACCTTTGGTATAATTTCTTCACTTGTTTTAGGTACCGGTATGTGCCTTTCAATGCAAGTAATCGGTGGCGGCGCTTTGCTTACCGCTTTAGGCATAATTGTTGGTATTTTGGGCCTTGTAGGTTGCGGAATTAACTATCCGATATACAAAAAAATGCTTGAAAACGGCAAAGCAAAATATGCTTTTGAAATTGTTGAACTTGCCCGTCAAATAAGCGAAGAATAATTTCTATAAAAGGTGGGGATTTCTTTGAATAAATCCGAAAGCAAATACTTTAATACTGCGATAAAATTCAATAAAGCGCTGCTTGCTTTATTGGAAAAAAAGTCGTTCGAATATATTACAATAAGTGAAATTTGCGAAACGGCGGGTGTTAACCGTTCCACCTTTTATCTTCATTACGAAAACACCTACGACCTTTTGCAAGAAACCACACGCTACGTGCTTGACGGTTTTATATCATATTTTGGGGTTGATACCACAAATATAACCACTGATTTTTTAAACTGTGATTTTGAAGAGCTTAATTTTATTAGTGAAAAATATTTATTCCCCTATTTTTCTTATATCAAAGAAAATAAACGAATTTTCTCGGCGGTGCTTTCTCACCCGAACGCCTTTAACTTTGATAAAATTTTTCAAAGCTTATTTACCAATATTTTCGACCCTATTCTTAATAGGTTTGATTATCCTGAAGATGAACGAAAATATGTAATGATGTTTTATTTAAACGGACTTACTGCAATTGTAAAGGAATGGCTTAAGGACGACTGCCAAAAAAGTATTGAAGAAATGCACTCTATAATTCAGCATTGTATTTTAGGCAAACCGCCATATACCATTTTGCCGTAAATTTAAACTCACTCAAACTAAAAGGTTTGGGTGAGTTTTTATCTAAACAATCTTCATAACCCCAATTACTCTGTGTTTAAGGCAAAGACTCTTAATGCTTATATAATCATGATGATTAATAAAGAGTCTTATATAAAGAAAAAGAGTCATAATGATTCTATTAAGAATCGTTATAACTCAAGAAGATTGTGGAATATTGAAAATTTAATATTTCTATGATATAATAATAAAAAATAAACACTGTTAGAGGAGTAACACTGTGAAATTCGAATATACAGAATATCATAAAAGCGTTAGTGATGACGAGTTACTAGCTGATTTAAAAGCAACGGCCAAAATTTTAAATCTATCTTCTTTGTCAATGAAAGAATATGATGAAAATGGAAAATATAGCAGTTCTGCAATAAGCCGACGATTTGGAACATGGAATAAAGCATTGGGTACCGCTAAATTAGATTATAGAAACAGAACTTTTTCAAATCAAGAGTTGTTTGAAAATCTTGAAAAAGTATGGATTAAGTTGGGCAAACAGCCTACAAAAAGAGATATGGACAACACCGTCATATCCGAAATATCTAGTGGTGCGTATTTAAGAAGGTTTGGACAATGGTCAAATGCACTAAAATTATTTATTAACCATATTAATGAGCAAGAAGTGGGATACTTTTCAACCACAAATAACGAGTCAATTCATAAGACAAAAAGAGATATAAACTTACGAATGCGATTTCTTGTTATGCAGAGAGATAACTTTAAATGTTGCGCCTGTGGTGCATCGCCGGCCAAAGACCCCTCAGTAGAATTACATATCGACCATATTATACCTTATGCCAAAGGTGGTGAAACTATTATAGAAAATCTTCAAACACTTTGTAGTAAATGCAATTTAGGAAAAAGCGATTTATTATAAATACACAAAAGGACTATGACATTTTGTGTGTCATAGTCCTTTTAAAATAATTTGCACCAGATTTGCACCAAGATAAATTTTGAGGTAAAAAGAAAACCCCGAAAACCTTGATGGTTTCGGGGTTTTTAAATTTATAATTTATACTGCCCTTTTTGATTAAAGCAAATCATGCTCGATTGTTTCAGCCATCTTGGCTTTATATTCT
The DNA here is from genome assembly GCA_045632165.1 of Acutalibacteraceae bacterium. GTDB lineage: Bacteria > Bacillota > Clostridia > Oscillospirales > Acutalibacteraceae > UBA737. The sequence goes on from JAZQWD010000130.1 coordinate 2,995, forward strand.
TTGAGAATGAATTGACGGCAAGCTGTCATGAATTAAAGCCTACGGCTTCATGATTTGAAATCTGCGATTTCATGAATTGAATTGCCCTATTCCATCAATGCCGCAGGCAATTCACGCACCGCAGGTGCAATTCATGGCGTAAACCAATTCATGCCCCACGGGCAATTCATTGTTCTCAAAGAGATAAATAAAAAATACTCCGCATATCTGCGGAGTATTTTTGTATAATCGACCCAAGGTCGAAATTATCTCTTTGAGAACTGGGGTGCACGACGAGCGCCTTTGAGACCGTACTTCTTTCTTTCCTTCATACGAGGGTCAGGAGTTAAGAAGCCTGCCTTCTTGAGCTGACCACGGAGTTCACCGTCGAACTGTAAAAGTGCACGTGCAATACCGTGACGGATAGCACCAGCTTGACCGGTAACACCGCCGCCTGCAACACGGCAAACGATATCGAACTTGTCAGCAGTGCCGGTAAGAGCTAAGGGCTGACGAACGATAAGCTTTAAGGTTTCAAGACCGAAATAATCATCAATTTCTCTGTCGTTGATGATGATTTTACCGGTACCGTTGTAAACACGAACACGGGCAACAGAACTCTTTCTTCTGCCTGTGCCGTAAAAATATGACTTTGCTTCAAACATTATTAAGTTCCGCTCCCTTCTTAAAATTCGTAAACTTCGGGCTTCTGAGCAACTTGTGCATATTCAGTGCCGCTGTAAACGTGAAGTCTGGTAAGTGCCTTGCGACCGATAGTAGTATCGGGAACCATGCCCTTAACAGCGAGTTCCATAGCAAGTTCAGGACGAGTAGCCATTAAAGTAGCATACTTAACTTCCTTAAGACCGCCAATGTAACCAGTGTGACGACGATAGAATTTCTTTTGTAATTTGTTACCTGTTAAAACTGCCTTATCAGCGTTGATAACAACAACGAAATCACCACAGTCTACGTGAGGGGTGAATTCGGGCTTTAACTTACCGCGAAGTAAGTCAGCAACACGAGCAGCGGTGCGGCCGAGAGGACGGTTAGCTGCGTCAATGATGTACCATTTGCGCTGAATTTCAGCAGGCTTTGCCATAAATGTTGACATAATCAAAACCTCCAAATTTATTGTATACGCGGCACGGGGCGCCACGTCAGCTTGACTATAATACCACAGACGTTTTTTAATGTCAACACATTTTTTAAAATTTTTTGATTTATTCGGTACATACTCCGTTTTTCTCGTTTTTTCTCTTGTTTTCTCTTGTTTTCTCACTTGCCATTTTTAAAAAATTATTACAAAAAAGCTTTTTTAAACAGTTATTGCATTTGCATACAAAAATTGGTATAATAAATATAAGTATGTACTTTTATTAGAAAAGGGTGAGCGTATGCGTTTTTCAGTAGTTATGCCTGTCTATAACGTTGAAAGATATTTAGAGTCAGCGGTAAACAGTATATTGGCACAAACCTTTAACGACTTCGAACTTATTTTAGTTGAAGACGCTTCCCCCGATAACTGCGCTGTCCTTTGCGATAGCTTTGCCGAAAAGGACAAGCGTATAAAGGTTATTCATAATACCGTTAACAGCGGTCTAGGCGGCGCCAGAAATTCGGGACTTTCTATTTCCGAGGGTGAACTCGTGTTATTTATGGATTCGGATGATACTATTTTGCCCAACACCCTTGAAATACTAAACCGTGAAGCCGAGGGCTTTGATATTACGGTTTTCGGTATTAACCGTTTATTTGAAGATAAAAACGGCAAGGTTTATAAAACCGAGCAGCTTATCCCCTCGCCCACCGTTACCGACAGTATAAAATCAAGCGGTCAGCTTTTAACCCAACTTAATAAATCGGGCGTATTTCCCTTTGCGTGGAACAAGGCCTATAACCGCGAATTTTTGTTAAAATGCAACCACCCCTTTGAAAATACAAAGCTTATTGAAGATTTTTTGTTTAACGTTCACCTATTTGGAAAAAGCGAAAATATAAAAGTTATAAGTGATTGCCTTTATAACTACCGCAAGCCCGCGCACCAAACCCTTGCGAATAGTTATTCGCCCGAATTTTTAGAGCTTTCAAAACGCAAGTTTAGTTTAGAAAAAGAGTTGCTTGAAAACACGGGTTGCGCCTTAGAAGAAAATCTGCAATTTATATATTACGTATTTATAAAGCATTTACTTTCATATTTTGTTAGAAACCGCGTGCTTTCAAAAAAAGAGCAAAAAGAACTTATAAAATCCGCTTTAAGCGATGCTTTTGTTTTAGATATTCTTTCAAGGTACACACCCAACGGTTTAGCAATGAAAATAATTGCTTACTTGCTTAAAAAACGCAAAATTATGTTATGTTACTATCTTGCTTTTTTTATTGACAAATTTAAAAACTAACGAGGAATAAAAAATGTTAACCTTTCTTAAAAATGAAAAAATCGAAAAAACAGTAAAAATACTAAAATGCATTTATCTTTGCATTTTTACCTTTTTTCTTGTATCGCGTGAAATTGTTTTGCTTGATTTTATCATAGGCAACCTATTTTTTACCGCCGGCTTTATGGCAGTTGCGGTTATGTTTATCGGTTATGATATTTTAACAAACCGTTTTTGCCTTAAAACACGTTACTTCCCTGCCGCAGTTATATTTTTAGGCGTTACGGTAATCTCCTGCATAATAAACTATAAATACGGTATTTTTTCAAACCTTAAGGGTATTGCAGCATTTGTAATTTATTTCTTTTTGCTTTATCCCGAAAGCTTTTCCGACAAAAGGGCTGTTGTTTATTCGGGCTGTATGAACACCGCATTTTTTAGCATTGGTTTATATTCGGCATTTTCTATTCCAATGTACTTTTTTGACCTATATTATTTTACAATATCCACCCAACAGACACATGGCTTTAGTCCGGATTCTAACCGCCTTTGGGGACTTTATCAAGACCCTAACTATCTTGCGCTTTATTCGCTTTTGGCTATTTTTGCCGGAGTTTATCTTTTTATTAAAACAAAATTAGTTCTTTTAAAAATTGTTTACGTTTTAGTTAGTATAATTCATATCATCACCCTTTCAATGTCAGGGTCGCGTATGGGTACAGTTTGCTTTATTGCCGCATTGTTTTGGATTGCAGCGGTGGTTTGCGCTAACGTGCTTAAAGCAAAATTGTTTGTTCGCATTTTGGCTTTTCTTCTCGGAGTAATACTTTCACTCGCTATTCCGTTTGGTTCAGTCGAACTACTTAATAAGGCAATGCCAAGCATTAAGAAGACCGTTTTAAACACCATTTCGGCAGAAGATTACGTAAATGCACGCAAAGCTTATAATACCGTATATAAATTTTGTAAAATAGATGCCCAATATACCGATCCCGATATTAATATTGAAAAATATCCATTCAACGATGAGGATAACTCAGTCGATCGTGTTGATGAAAACCCAAACGATATGACAAATGGGCGAATTTACCGCTGGCTTGACGGGCTTAAATTGCTTGCCGAAAAACCGTTTTTCGGTATATCGCCCCGAAATATCTTTTCATTTGCCGATAAAAGCGATACTGAAACCCTTATGGGAGAATACGATTTCAGTATTCACAACACCTATATTGAAATTTTAGCAGGTGCGGGTATTATTGGCGGCGGCTTTGTAATTGTTTTCCTGTTTTTGGCGGCATTCTTTATTATTAAAAGCGCATTTAAAAACCCGCCAAGCCCCAAAACCATAATTTGTTCGTCCCAAATTGTTATGATTGCCCTTTCAGCAATTCTATTGCCCGATATAATTTTCTTCCAGTTAACCTTTGCAGGGCTTTGTTTTTGGTTAGCACTTGGGCATTGCCTTAATTCCGACCCCAAAAGCTATAAAAATTCGTTAACCTATAAATGGCTTACAAAACTTTTAAAGAGAGAAATTAATATATGAAAATTTTAATTTTCGGCCCTAAAGAACCGCTTGGCGGTGTTGAAACAATAGTTTTGGCTTATGCCAAACGGCTTATAGAAAAGGGTTGTGAATGTGATTTTTTGCTTTACGAGAATTACCCCACACTTGAAAGCAGAATTGCCGCTATCGGCGGCAAAATAATTCATGCCGCTTCCCGCCGCAAGGATTATAGTCAATACAAAAAAGACGTTAAAGCGCTGTTTAATACTAAATATAACGCAGTATGGTGTAATTACAGCGGATTTACCAACATTGACCTCTTAAAGCTTGCAAAAAAAGCAGGTGTACCAATAAGAGTTGCCCACACCCACACCTCGGGGCTTTCTTGGGGAAACCCGCTTATGCGTATTTTAGTACCCGCTATGCACTATTGGAACAAGCCCTCAATAGGCAAATATGCCACCGATTTATGGGCATGTTCATTAAAATCGGGTCACTTTATGTACCCCAAAAAGTTGTGGAACAAAATTAAAATTTGGAACAATGCGGTTGATTTATCATGCTTTTATCCCGACAGCAATTTACGCCAAGAACAAAGAAATGCCTTTGGCATTGATGATAAGCTTGTTATTGGTCACGTTGGTCGTATTTGCCGTGAAAAAAATCAACGTTTTTTACTTTCGGTTTATAAAGAATTTTTAAACCGAAATCCAAATACACATTTGATTTTCTTAAGCGATGCCCAAAATGATGAAATTATTAATTTTTCTAAGGAACTTAACGTTTACGATAAAATCACCTTTTTATCGGGCAAGCAAAACCTTATTTCGCTTTATAACGCTATGGACGTTTTTTTCTTGCCAAGCATTGTTGAAGGACTTCCCCTTACAATCTTTGAAGCACAAGCGTGCGGCGTGCCCTGCGTTGTTTCAACTGGTGTAAGCGAAGAAGGCAATATAACGGGTTTTGTAAAATATATTTCACTTGACAGTGACTATTCGGTTTGGTGCGAAGAAATAGAATATGCAGCCAAACAACGTATTGCAAACCCGAAAGAATTAATTATTAAAAACAATTATGATATAATAACCGAAAGCGAAAAAATGTATAATTTCTTCAAGGAGAAAAAATGAATATTTCAATTTTAACCTTTCCGAAAGCAATAAATTACGGTACTGCACTACAAGCAGTTGCTTTAAAGAAAAAGCTTGAAGATTACGGTAACGAAGTTTGCTTTTTAGAACATAACTGCCCCGAAATTGAAAAATCAAACAGTGTTTTTGATTTTCGCGAAGCACTCAACCCCCAATATACAATAGCACATCTTTATAATTTGCGCGATGCATTAAAACGCAAAAATAATTTTAAGGATTTTCAGCAAAAATATATGTCGTTTTCATATGCTGCACCCCAAAGCTTTGATGCTGTTGTTGCAGGCAGCGACCAAATTTGGAACTATAACCTTACTAATGATGATTGGTTTTACTTTTTAAATTACGAAAAATCCAATACAAAAAAGATTGCGTATGCGGGCTCATTTGGTCTTTCAAAGCTTGATGAAAGCAAGAAAGAAACCATTAAAAACTGCCTTTTAGATTTCGATTATCTTTCAGTTAGAGAAAAAACCGCACAGGACATTCTAAAAAATGACTTTGGTATAAATTCCGAATTAGTGCTTGACCCTACCCTTTTACTAAACGAAAAAGAATGGGAAAGCTTTTATAATAAAGATTTATACTCAAACGGTTTTATTTATGTTTATACCGTTTTTAACAGTCCCACCCTTTGGAATTTTGCTTATAAATTATCAAAGCAAACAGGCAAGCCGATACGCACAATTCGTTACTCAAAATTACACAAGCCCGAAGCCGAATGTTGCTTTAACGCAGGTCCTTCAGAATGGCTTTCACATATATCGGCGGCGGATTACGTTGTAACTAACTCTTTCCACGGGGTTGCCTTTTCAATTAACTTTAATAAGCAATTTTTCTTCGAGCTTCCACCTGAAAAATCGGGTGTCGGCTCACGACTTGCTGATATAACCGCGCGATACAATTTAGAAAACCGCGAAATTTCAGTTGCCGATACAAATTCGGTTATTGATTATACCGATATAAACCCAAAACTAGATGCAGACCGATTAAGTTCGGAAGAATTTATCAAACAATTTTCAAAATAAAGGAGGTAAAGCGCTATGGCAGACCGCAAAGTAAACCTAGTTAAAAATACTGCTATGTTTGCGCTAGGTAACTTGGGCTCAAAGCTATTACAAATTTTTCTTGTGCCTTATTACACACGTGTAATGACCGATGCCGAGTTTGGTACTGCCGACGTTTTACAAGCAGTTGTCGCTTTGCTTTTACCCCTTTTATCTCTTACCGTTTACGAAGCAGTTTTCCGCTATGCGATGGAAAGCGATTACGATAAAAATTCAGTTTTATCGGCGGGTGTTGCGGTTACCGTTATTGGCACGGTTGTACTTTGCTTCACAGGTGCTGTAATAACACTTGTTTACCCAATCGAATTTATGTGGCTTGTTATTTTAAATTCGGTTGCAAACGCTTTCCGCTCACTTTATTCACAATACACCCGCGCTATAGGTAAAACCGCTCTTTTCACACTCGATAACGTACTTATTACTGTTTACGTTTTAGTTTTCAACATTTTATTTATTTCGGTTTTTGATTTAGGCATAACAGGTTATATGCTTGGCTATACCCTTGCAAATCTAATTTCAAGCTTATTCTTAATCATACGGCTTAAAGGTCTTGCAAAGGTAAAACTTTCGCTCATAAAATCGACAACCGTTAAGCAAATGCTTCGTTTTTCTATTCCGCTTATTCCAAATTCAATTTGTTGGTGGCTATCCTCATTCGCTTCTCGCCTTATGATTACCTTTTACATTGGCGAATGGGCAAACGGTCTTTTTGCCGCCGCTTATAAAATACCAAGTTTATTGTCGGTTATTGTTACAATATTCTTCCAAGCGTGGCAAATTTCGGCTAATGAAGAATTCAAAAAAAATGATGTCGCCGATTTTTATACCGAAATATATAACCAAATTTTCGCTATTATAGTAACTGTTTCTTCGGTTTTGATGATACTTTGCCGACCAATTACTTCGGTATTTTTAGGGCACGATTATCAAAGCGCATGGAGTTTTATGCCAACCCTTTTGCTTTCGATGACCTTCTTTTCCTTCGCACAGTTTTTGGGCTCAATTTATTCAGCTAACAAAAAAACAGGTATGGCATTTATTACAAACCTCATAGGTGTTGTAATTAATATTTCTCTTAATTTTATTCTTATAAAATATTTAGATGTTATCGGCTGTGCTATTGCAACTGCAGTAAGTTATTTTGTGCTTTGGATTAGCCGTTTAATTGACACCCACAAAATTGTACCGATAAAACACGATGCTTTTATAACTATAACAGCGATAATAATTTTAACCGTACAAAGCATTTTAATCACCTGTAGTATACGTTTTGGTTATCTTGCTTCAGTTTGCGGTTTAATACTTCTTCTAATTCTATTTGCACGTACTTTTAAAGAACTTTTAAAATTTGGTATTTCTTTAATCAAAAAGATATTAAATAAGGGGGCGCAAAATGGATAATATCAAGAAAAACAGTCCCTTATTTGCCTATGCAGTTAAACACAATAGTGATATACGGCTTAAAAGCTCATCAGGTGGTATGTTTACCGCTTTATCAGATATTATTTTTCAAAACGGCGGTAAAATTTACGGTGCTGACTTTGACGAAAATATGCACCTTCGCCACACCTGTGCTGACACCCCCAAAAAACGCGACCGTATGCGTGGCGCTAAGTATATTCAAAGTGATGTAACTGGTGTTTATAAGCAGATTAAAACCGATTTAGAAAACAATCTTCCCGTTTTATTTGTCGGCACACCCTGTCAGGTAAATGCAGTTAAAAACTTTATCGGCGAATATGAAAATTTTTATACTGCCGACCTTATTTGTCACGGCGCACCTAACCCCAAAGTGTGGAAAAAATATATAGACTATATTCAGAATAAATATAATAAAAAAGCAACCTATTTCAGTTTTCGAAATAAAGACATTGCTTGGCGAAAATATAGCGGTCGCGTTACTTTTGAAGATGGCACAGTTATATCTAATACTAATCTTTTAAATGCTTACTGCGAACTTTTCCGTTATGATTTAGCTCTACGTAAAGCTTGTGAGAAATGCCCGTTTGCAAGCATTTCTCGCGTTGGTGATATTACACTAGGTGATTTTTGGGGGGTTGAAAATACACTTCCAAAAATTGACGATAACAAAGGTGTTTCAGCCGTTTTAATTAATACCCACAAGGGTGAAAAACTTTTTAGTTTAGCCAAAAACGGTTTAGAAATTTATGAGGTAACGGCAGACCAAATTGCCGCCAGTCAACCCAACCTTTCAAAGCCGAGTAAGCGTTCGATTAAGGCAGAAGCATTTGAAAAAGATTTTAATACCTTGCCATTTGAAAAAGTGCTTAAAAAATACACAAACGTCGGTGTTAAACGGCGTATAATAACTATCATTAAAGGTGTTTTAGGAAAATGAATAAATTAAAAAACTCAATAAAACTGTTTTTAACAATGTTTAAAATCGGCTTGTTCACCTTTGGCGGCGGCTATGCTATGATTGCGCTTTTAGAAAACGAATTTGTCGAAAAAAAGAAATGGCTCACAAAAGAAGATTTTTTAAATATGCTTGCTATTGCCGAATCCACCCCCGGTCCTATTGCAATTAATTCAGCAACATATATTGGCTATAAAACCGCCGGTGTTTTGGGCTCGGCTTTTGCAACCTTGGGTGTTTGCCTTCCGTCATTTATAATTATTTACATTATTTCCCTTTTCTTTGATGCATTTTTATCATTAACGTTTGTGAAATATGCGTTTTTAGGCATTCGCGCTTGCGTGGTTTATCTTATCGCATCTGCGGGCTTTAAGCTATTCAAGGGACTTAAAAAGAACTTTTTATCAATTACCCTTTTCATTGTTGTTTTGGGCGTGATGACAGCATTTTCAATTTTTGCGATTGATTTTTCAACAATATTTTATATTTTAATTTGCGGAACAATCGGTCTTGTTTCCTACCTTATAGGTCTTGCCGCTAAGAAGGAGGTAACAAAATAATGTTAGAATTATTTTTAACCTTTTTAAAAATCGGTGCGGTATCATTCGGTGGCGGTTACGGTATGATTTCACTTGTACGCGAAGAAGCGCTTTCACACGGTTGGCTAACAAGTGATGAATTTATTAATATGATTGCCGTGGCAGAATCTACCCCCGGTCCTATCGCTATTAATATGGCAACCTTTATTGGCTCTAACGAATACGGAATATTAGGTTCAGCTTTAGCAACCTTAGGTGTTGTGCTTCCCGCGTTTTTAATTATTCTTATCATTAGTGCTATTCTTAAAAACTTTATTAAATATAAAGGTGTTCAGGCGTTTTTATCGGGTGTCCAGCCCTGCGTTGTAGCACTTATTCTTTCGACAGCATTTACAATGATGCTATCTTCTCTTTTATCGTTCTCGCATATAGGCGATACCCCCGTTTTCAACGTTGTGGGAATTATCGTTTTACCGGTTATAGTTTTGATTGCTTACGCTTATAAAAAATGGAAAAAGAAAAAGATTTCCCCTATTTTACTTATAGCAATTTCCGCAATACTAGGTATGATTTTAGGACCGATATTTTAATTTGTTGACAAAATGTGACAAAAGCTTTAAAATGTACATAGATATTGATTTGAGGTGAAAGCTTGGAAAACTATATCATTTTGTATAACCCCCATTCAGGCGGCGGAAAAGGGCTTAACATAGCCAAGGAAATTGAACCGCTTATGGGCGAGCATAACTATATTTATCAGGATATGACAAAAATTACCGACTATGACGGTTTTTTTGCCCAATTACCCCTTGGTACTGATATTATTTTAACCGGTGGCGATGGCACCTTAAACAGCTTTATTAATAATGCCGACTGTGACAATTTAAAGCAAAAGCTTTATTTTTATGCATCGGGCAGCGGTAACGACTTTGCACGTGATATTAAATATCCCAAGCGCACAAAACCGCTTTGCATTAATGAATTTGTTAAAAATCTTCCCACCGCAAAAATTAAGGATAAGGTTTATAAATTTATAAACTGCGTCGGCAGCGGTATGGACGGCTATTGCTGTGCCGAGGTTGAACGTTTGCGCGCTTTAGGTAAAAAACGTGCAAATTATAC
>JAZQWD010000131.1:0-12108 GCA_045632165.1 Acutalibacteraceae bacterium
CATAGCCATGGCGAAATAATTCATACGCATGAGCATACCCACGTGCACACTCATATACATATTCATAGTAAAAATAGTGACAACCACAATCATAATCATAAAGCAATGTCTCATGAGCATTCACATTTTGGTTGATAAAAAACTTGGTGGGAGTGTTTTGATTGGCTTTTTGTTGAATTTATAGGCAAAATATGATAAAATACTCTTGTTAATGAAAGGAATTGGTGCTATGGTAAAGCATATTATTTTGTGGAAATTAAAGGAAGAATTTAATAACGATAAAATAAAAACGCGGATGAAAGAAAAATTAGAGGGCTTAAAGGGCAAAATTGACGGTCTTTTAGAAATTAATATACAAATTGAAAAGTTAGACAGTTCTAACGTTGATGTTATGCTTTATTCGGTGTTTACCGATGAAAAGGCACTTCAAAATTATGCCACCCACGAAAAACACGTTTTTGTGGCGGATAATTACGTTCGCCCCTTTACCGAAGCACGTTCTTGTATAGATTTTGAAATTAAGGAGTAATTATGTTTAGTGTTATTTTTGATATGGACGGTACTTTGACCGATACTCAAAGTGTTTGTGTACGCGCGTGGGATTATGCGGGCGGATTGCAGGGCTTTGAAAATGCAGGCGAGAGCATTAAGCACGTTTTAGGTATGAATAAAGAGGGCTGGGAGGCATATCTTGCTGAGCATTTTGAGGGTATTGACCTTTTAAAGTTTGATACCGATATGCGCCAATTTATAATTGACAGCGGTGCGCCCGTGCTAAAAAAAGGCGCGGTTGAGCTTTTGGAGTTTTTAAAGCAAAACGGCGTTAAAATGGCGGTTGCTTCGGGTTCCCAAAAATATGAGATTGATTGGAAACTTAGCGAAACCGGTATTTTACATTATTTCGAGGCGTTTGCAGGCGGTGACGACGTTGAACGTTGTAAGCCCGCCCCCGACGTGTATTTACTTGCGGCAGAGCGTTTGGGTGTTAAGCCGGAGGACTGCTTTGTGGTTGAGGATGCATCACTCGGTATTTTGTCGGGCCATGCGGCAGGTATGAAGTGTATCGGTATCGCTGATATAGCGCCTTTTACCGACGATGCAAAAAAGGTTATGTTTAAAGAGTTAAATTCGCTTGATGAAGCAATCGAAATTTTAAAGGATTATTTATAATGAATTTTGTTGCTAAGGAATTTGAAGCACTCACAAACCGCGAGGTTTATGAGATTTTAAAAGCAAGAGCCAAGATTTTTATGTTTGAGCAAAAAATTTGGTATCTTGATATGGATAACGTCGATTATTCTGCTTGTCACTTGTTTTTGGAAGAAAATGGGGAAGTAGCAGCTTATCTTCGCGCCTTTAAGGGCGAAACTGATGGCGAAATACATATCGGCAGGGTTTTATCGGTCGAGCATAATAAGGGACTTGGAACCTCGCTTATGAAACACGCGCTCGAATATTTCAAGAAAAACGATGTTAAAAGCATTGTTTTAAATTCGCAAATGCCCGCTGTTAAGTTTTATAAGAAATTGGGTTTTAATACTGTCGGGGAAGAATTTATCGAAGCGGGAATACCTCATATCAAAATGGAAATTAAATTATGAAAATTTTAATTGTCGACGGTCACAACCTGCTTTTTCAAATGTTTTTCGGTATGCCCGCGCGTATTGTTAATAAAGACGGCAAGGCAATTCAGGGTACACTTGGTTTTGTGGGTGCGCTTTTAAAGATTATAAAAATGGTAAAGCCAACCCATACGGTAGTTTTATTTGACGGGGAACGGCATAATCCAAGAACCGATTTAGACGAAAATTATAAGGCGAACCGTATCGATTATGATACCGTACCTGATGATGAAAACCCGTTCACCCAACTTTTAGATATTTATAATGCGCTTGATTATTTGGAAATAAAACATTGTGAAACCACCGTTTGCGAAACCGATGACGTGATAGCGGCTTATGCTTTAAAATATGGTAGCGATAACGAAATTGTTATTTCGTCTTTTGATAGTGACTTTTTTCAGCTTATAACAGATAACGTAAAGATTTTGCGTTACCGCGGGGATAATACCATTTTTTATGACGTTGATACTTTTAAAGAAAAATTTGGTATTCTGCCCGAATATTATGCTGATTTCAAATCATTGACGGGGGACACGGCGGATAATATTAAAGGCGCCGATAAAATAGGCCCCAAAACTGCGGCGGCGCTTGTTAATGAGTTTGGTAATTTAGAAAATATAATTTTGAATGCCGAAAAAATCGCAAAACCGTCGGTTAAAAAATCGGTTAGTGAAAGCGCTGAACGATTACGGCTGAATTATAAACTTATAAAGCTTTGTGAATGTGCCGATTTGCCCTTTACACCCGAAGAAATTAAATATAATTATAACGGCACCACCACAAATGAGGTGCTTATTGGCATTGGTCTAAAATAAAAAAAGAAAAACCCACCTGATTTAAAGAAAGTATTTCTTAAGACGGGTGGGTTTTAGTTTTAAAATTTTCTTGCAAAGCTGCATTTTTTACATAGTTCTTCGCATGCTTTTCGGTTTGAAAAGCCGTTAAAAATATTTTGCGCGCGGTCGGAATTAATAATAGTTTCTAAATCATTTTCAAAAATATTGCCAAGGTTTATTTCGCCGTTATTATCAAGACAACATGGTACAACCGTACCGTTTGACAAAATACCTATTTGGTCACGCATACCATAGCAAAATGCGGTTTCGCTTTCGGTAGTATTTGTAATATCGGGCCAATCGAATTTATCGCCAAACTGAATATAGATATTGTTGCCGATTTGCTTGCCGCCGCGGGTATCGCGCCACGGGGCAGGGAATTGGCTTTCAATTTTTTCTAAAATTTCGCGGTTTAGCTTATCTTCGCCGCCGTTATTCCAAAGGCGAAGAACTACAATTTTTTTATTTTCGGCGGTTTTTGCGTATGAGATACAATCGTTTATATAATTTTCAAAATTTTGGTTTTGGTTGGCTTCAAAGCTGTGAAGCGAAATAACCGTTTTGTAATGGGCTTTTGATTTAAGTAAAATATCTTGTTTTTCTTTTAAAAGGGTGCCGTTGGTGGTTATTATAACCTTTAAGCCGTTTTCTTCGCAAATATTAAGAAAATCTTTTAAATCAGGGTGTAAAAGCGGCTCACCTAAAAGGTGAAAATAAACGTAATCGGTAAAAGGGCTGATTTTTGTTATTACCGTTTTAAATTCATCGCAATTCATTATTTTCGGTGCACGTTTTGTGCCGGGGCAAAAGCTACATCTTAAATTACAAATATTCGAAATTTCAACGTAAATTTTCCTAAACCGTTTCATTTTATCACCTCTTTTAATACATTATACAGGTAATTTGAAATTTTTCAAATAAAATCTTTATTTTCTATAATTTTGATATTCACAAAACCCTGTTTATATGGTATAATTATTTTGATTGAAGAAATTTTAAAAAAAGGTGGGATTTTCTTGCGTAAAGAACAGTTAAGTGACGCTTTAGTCAAAAGAATGGAATATGAAAAAAATACCGCAACTTTTATAAACGTGGGATTTGATAATTCTGCCGCTTACCGCAGAGATGAATCCTCGGATAAATCAAGTATTTGGCGTACACCTTTTATTCGTGATAGCGATAAAATTTTACATTGTCCGTTTTATAGCCGTTATGCCGATAAAACTCAGGTTTATTCGCTTTGGAAAAACGATGATATTACCCGTCGTTTCTTGCACGTTCAGTTTGTTTCACGTATCGCACGTACAATCGGTGGTGCTTTGAATCTTAATCAAGAACTTATTGAATCTATCGCGCTCGGTCACGATATAGGCCATCCCGCTTTTGCACATTCGGGCGTAAAATATCTCGACGAGTTATACCGTGCTCATACAGGCAGACGCTTTTTGCATAATATTCACTCGGTACGTGTGCTTGATAAAATTTATGCTTGTAATTTGACTCTTCAAACCCTTGACGGTATTGCCGCACATAACGGCGAAATCGAGCTTGAGGAATATTACCCTGCAAAGCTTTCGGGCTTTGAGGAATTTGACGAAATTATGGAAAAATGTGCCCAAGACCGTAATTTTGCCAATAAAATCGCCCCCTCAACCTTGGAAGGTGCGGTTGTTAAAATTTCGGATATTATTGCTTATCTCGGTCGCGACCGTCAGGACGCTATAATTTCTAAAACCGTTACCGCTAACGATTTTTATAACGAAGATATCGGTTCATTAAATTCTGAAATTATTAATAATTTAATGGTTAATATTATTGAAAACAGTTACGGCAAGCCCTATATCAAGATGGATAAAAAGCATTTTGAGGCGCTTAAGGAATCGAAAAAGGATAATTACGAAAAGATTTATAACCACGCCGCCGCCGATGCCCAGCTTGATAGAACGGTAAAACCCATGATGGCGGATATTTACGGTCAGTTATTAGAGGATTTAAAGCTTGGAAAGAAAAATTCGCCAATTTATACCGGTCATATAAATTACGTAAAGGCGCTTCGTAATCCGCCGAAAACCCCTTACGAAAAGAACGAGCCCAATCAAATTGTTGTTGACTATATTGCAAGTATGACCGATGACTATTTTATTGAGCTTCATAAGTATATGTTCCCCAATGCTGATTACCCCGTTGTTTACAGGGGCTATTTTGACGATTAAGTGAGAAAAAAGTATGTTTGAAAAAATAATAGATGCTATAAAAGAATTTGATACCATAATAATTCACCGCCATTCCAAACCCGACGGTGATGCTTTGGGAAGCCAAATAGGTCTTCGTGAAATTATAAAGGAAAACTTCCCCGAAAAGATAGTTTATACCGTTGGTGACGGCTCTTCACGTTACGGTTTTATGGAAGGAAGCGAGATGGACAAAATCGATGACAGCGTTTATGAAAACGCGTTGGCGATTGTTCTTGACACCTCGGCTTCTGCCTTAATAAGTGATGACCGTTATAAAACCGCTAAAAAGACCGCAAGAATCGACCATCACATTTTTTGCGAAGAAATTTGCGATATTGAGGTGACTGATACCTCTTACGAAAGCTGCTGCGGTTTAATTACCGAATTTGCGCTTGAAAGCGGGCTTAAATTATCGTCCCTTGCCGCAAAGTCGCTTTATACAGGTATGGTTACCGATTCGGGTCGTTTCCGTTATGACAGCACTAATGCTAATACCTTCCGTTTAGCGTCAGCGCTAATGGAAGCAGGGTTTGACACAAACGATATTTACGCGAATCTCTATGCTGATGATTTTTCGTTTATCCGCCTTCGTGCACAGTTTGTTTTGAAAATTCAGTTTACCGATAAAAACGTGGCTTATATTTACACCACAAAGGAAGAAGCCGCAACCTATGAGGCAGATACCTTTACTATTTCACGTGCGATGGTTGGCACAATGGGCGATATTAAGGGTGTCAACGTTTGGGTAAACTTTACCGAAACCGAGGAAGGCGTTCTAGCTGAGCTTCGTTCTAACAAATATAATATCAATCCTATCGCTGTAAAATACGGTGGCGGCGGTCACGCTAAGGCAAGCGGTGCAACCCTTAAAAACCGTGACGAAGCAATGCAAATGCTCAATGATTTAAATCTTTTAGGAGAAAATTAATGTTAAAAACAAAACAAGCAATTTTAGATAAAATTAAAGAATACGATAAAATTTTGATATTCCGCCATTTCCGTCCCGACGGTGACGCGGTTGGCTCTACAAAGGGATTACAGGCAATTATTAAGCTTAATTTCCCTGAAAAGACCGTTTTACTTCAAAATTGTGATTTTTCTGATTATATGGCTTTTTTAGGTGGTGAAGATGCACTTTTACCCGAAGAGGAATATAAAGACGCGCTTGGTATTGTAATCGATACAGGCACAGCTAAACGCGCTTCTAACCAAAACTTTAAGCTTTGTAAAGAAGTTATAAAAATTGATCACCATATTCCGCTTGAGAGTTACGGCAATTTAGAGTGGGTTGAAGAACATCGTTCTTCCGCCTGCGAAATGATAGCCGATTTTTATGTTACCTTTAAAGATGAACTTAAAATCAGCAAGGAAGCCGCAACTTATATTTATGCGGGTATGGTTACTGATTCGGGTCGTTTCAGATACCGTGAGGTAAACGGCGAAACAATGCGCCTTGCAGGTGTAATGTTAAATCAGGGCATCGATACCGACGTGCTTTATGCAAATCTTTATCTTAAAGATTTTAAAAACATTAAGTTTGAAGCATACGTTCAAAATAAAATTAAACTTACCGAAAATGGTGTAGCTTATATATTTGTTACTAAAAAGATGAAGAAAAAGTTTGGTCTTTCTAATGAAGATGCATCTGCGGCGGTGGGTTATCTTGATGCTATTCGTGATTCACTTATTTGGATTGCATTTATCGAAAACGACGATGCTATTCGTATTCGTTTCCGTTCACGTTTTGTAATCGTTAGCGAGTTGGCTGAACAATACGGTGGAGGCGGTCACGCTTGTGCGGCGGGCGGTACGGTTTATTCTAAAAAGGAAATGAAGCAGGTGCTTCGCGATGCCGACGCGCTTCTTAAAAATTATAAAGAAAATAACGAGGGTTGGCTATAATGAAAATTTTAATAACCAATGATGACGGTATTAACGCACCCGGTATTAAGCTTTTGGCCGAGTGGGCAAAAAAACTTGGCGAGGTTACGGTTGTTGCCCCTAAGGTAGAGCAAAGCGCTATGAGCCATGCTATCGACTTTATGCATCAGCAAGAAATAAAAAAGGTTGATTTTTTAGATGGTGTTACCGCTTATTCTATGAGTTCTACCCCTGCTGATTGTGTGCGCTTTGGCACGTTAGCACTCGAAGATAAGTTTGATCTTGTGCTTTCGGGTATAAATTATGGCGTAAACGTAGGTCAAGATATTGTATATTCGGGTACTGTTGCGGCGGTTTTTGAAGCGGCACGTATGGGAATTCCGGGTATTGCTTTTTCAACCTTCCCCCACAGCCAAAAGGAAGCAGCCGAGTATTTTGATATGGCTTATGACTTTATTGTAAGCCAAAACCTTTTCGGCGAAACCTTGATTTATAACGTTAATATCCCCGATAAGGTAAGTGATATTAGAATTACCCGTCAGGGCTCGCATTACTTTTCTGATGGCTTTGTGCACGACGAGGGTGATATGTATCATCAAGAGGGTGAGCCGATTCCCGACGTTTGTCCCGACGATTTAAATCGCGATACTGTTGCTATTTTAAATGAAACCATTTCGGTAACTCCCCTTATCGCCACCCGCACAGATATGGCGGTTTTTGAAAAGTATAAAAGATAAATTATTAATGAGTTTGGCAGTAGCCAAACTCATTTTTTCTAAAAACTATATGTCGTTTTTTGTAAAATCTTGTTGATTTTGCGATTTTCTTGACATTTAATGACAAAATTTGTATAATAAAAAAAACTTCTTCTAAAAAAAGAAGAAGTTTTAGTGGAGCTGAAGATGGGACTCGAACCCACGACCTGCTGATTACGAATCAGCTGCTCTACCAACTGAGCCACTCCAGCGTATGTATATGATATTATACCAATAAAGGCAGTTACAGTCAAGTAATTTATTTATAGGAGAATATAAAATGGCAAAACAAACCCCCGTAGTGTATCGCCCTTTAGCAAATCAAAAAGTGCGTGAGGCGCGTAAGATGAAAGGCCTTACACAACGACAAGCGGCAGAAAAAATGGGTATGCTTTATAATACTTATCAAGTGATAGAACGTAAAGGCAACATCAGGTATGATTGGATTTTGAAATTCTGTGAAGCACTTGATGTACCAAAATCATTTTTTAAAGACATTTTTGTGGATGAACCTCCGATAGAGAGAGAAGCACCCAAGAAATTTGTTTTTGAGACACCTAAAACCATTGAAGAAAAATTTTATGGTGGCGAAGCTGTAAAAGAGGCAGAATCGAACATTTTAAGTCGAGAAAATAAAAAAACAGTAGTTATTGAGGTTACACATACCGAGAATGGTTTAATTAATACTTATCGCGATTTGTCAAAAACAAAACAAAAGCAGGCAAGAGATTATATAAATTCTTTAAAATAAAAAGAGCCGAATAATCGGCTCTTTTAATTTTGCCATTTTTTAAGAAAATCAGCTTCTAATTTTGAAGCATCAAAGCGGTAGTGTGCTACAACAGTGCTTCTTGAAAGGTAATCTTCTTCGCGGTTGGGTTGACCACCGTTATGTATTATATAAACTTTACCATTGCGATTGCGTTTATCGGATACTATGCCAATATGCCTATTGTTATTGAAAATTACAATATCACCCGGTTGCCACTGATCAATTTTTTCGGTATCGGTTGTAAGTACGGTAGCATACTTATCAAAAAATACTCTTAAGTTTTTTACACGGCGAAAGTCAATATTACTGTCGGGCTTATCAACGTTAGGGTAATCTTTTGTGTTTTCTTCAATATCCTTTGAAACCATTACGCGAAGGTCATAGCCCGCATTTTTAAAAGCGCGCCATACAACGTCGGTGCAAACACCTATATTATCGGGTGGGTAGGCATTGTTATAATATTCGCTTTTATACTTAGGGCGATTTTCAGCATCCTTGCGTGCACCTAGCATTATATCGCGATAATCATCGATGCCGTCACCGTCAAAATCGACCTTGCTTTCAATGGTTTTAATATCAAAATCTTTAGCAGTATAGTGTTTTTTAGGAATTAAATTATAATAATCTAATAATAAAACAACAGGCACCGCTAAAATAAGCAGTGCCGCCGCAATAAGCACAAATAAATAGTTTTTCTTTTTCAAATTATTTGCCTTCTTTTTGTTTTTTAATTTGTGATTGCCAACAGCTGTGGCACATAGCAACGTAAGAATCGTTACCACCAATTAAAATTTGGTCACCCTCAGTTACAACCTTGCCGCTTTCATCAATGCGGGCATTGATAATTGCTTTTTTACCGCAGGTGCAAATGGTTTTAATTTCGCTTATAGAATCCGCCACCTCAAATAAACGGCGCGAGCCGGGGAAGAGGTGGGTTAAAAAGTCGGTTCGAAGACCAAAGCACAAAACGGGAACGTCGTATTCATCTACGATTGTTCTTAAATCATCGATTTGAGCGGGTGTTAAAAACTGACATTCGTCGGCAATTATAACGTTTATATCACTATGGTTTTTATATTCCTGTACCAAATCTTTATCGGGTGTAACAACGTACGCTTCAGCATAAAGACCTATGCGCGACTTAACGGCATTTGCGCCGTCGCGGTCGTCAATAGAGGGTTTGATAAGCCAAACCTTCATACCGCGTTCTTCATAATTAAACTTTGTTATAAGGGCATTTGCGGTTTTCGAAGAACCCATTGCCCCGTATTTAAAATATAATTTAGCCATTTTTAACTTCCTTATTCTACTACGCTTAATACAAGGGGCATTTCAGCGGGTTTTTCTTCGCTTAAAACAGTTGCCTCTAAAAGGCGTTTTTCGGCCGCGGCAAAGGTTTCGGGCTTTTCGGTGTAAAGGGTAGCAATAACGTCACCCTTCTCTACATAATCGCCTGTTTTCTTTTCAAGATAAATACCTGCGGCAAAATCAATAACGTCTTCCTTGGTGTTACGGCCTGCGCCAAGCAATAAGCTTGCAATGCCGTAACCCTCGGTATCAACATTTGTGATATAGCCCGATTTTTCACTGATAACCTGTTTTTCACAAGCTGCTTTCGGGAATTTTTCGGGGTTTAATATCCAATCGCTGTTACCGCCTTGCGCCTTAACCATATTAGCAAAGGTTTGAAGGGCAGTACCGTCGGCAATAACCGCTAAAACCTTTTCTTTACACTCGTCATAAGTGCCTTTTTCAGCAAGTGATAGCATGTGAGAAGCCAACGTAACACAAAGCTCGGTTAAATCCTCAGGACCATTGCCTTTAAGGGTTTCAATCGCTTCAATAACCTCAAGCGAGTTACCAATTGCATTACCTAAAGGTCTATCCATATCGGTGATAAGTGCGCGCATCTTTTTACCCGCGCGGCGACCGATATCTACCATAACTTGTGCTAGTTCACGGCTATCATCAACGGTTTTCATAAATGAGCCGCTACCTGTTTTAACGTCTAAAACAATGCAGTCGTCATCGGCTGCTAATTTTTTACCCATAATGCTTGATACAATAAGCGGAAGACTGTCAACTGTTGCAGTAACGTCGCGCAAAGCGTACAAAAGCTTATCCGCAGGGGCAAGTGTCGCATTTTGACCCACAATAGCGATACCTACGTTATTTACTATTTCCTCAAATTCTTCAGTAGGTATATCGGTTCTAAAACCTGGAATTGCTTCAAGCTTGTCGATAGTACCGCCTGTGTGACCAAGACCGCGACCGCTCATTTTAGCAACTTTAACCCCCAATGAAGCAACGATAGGGGTAACAACTAAGCTTGTTTTGTCACCAACACCGCCTGTTGAGTGTTTATCTACCCTAAGACCGTTGATATTTGAAAAATCAAGTGTATCGCCCGAATCGCGAATAGCAAAGGTTAAAGCGGTGGTTTCGTCAATGGTCATACCCTTATAGTAAATAGCCATGCAAAGCGCAGCTGCTTGATAATCGGGAATTTCACCTTTAACGTAGCCGTCAATAAACCAAGCAATTTCTTTTTCGCTTAGTTCACCGCCGTCGCGCTTTTTTTTAATGATATCAAACATTCTCATAATTACTTTTCTCCTAAATCGCCCTTACCGAAAGAATAGGGTAGAATTTCTTCCATTGTTACAACTTTAATTTCTTTCGGATTGCCTAAAACAAAACGGAAATCCTTATCGCAAAACTCTGCCAACGCTTGACGACAAACACCGCAAGGCGCACAAAATTCATTAAGCTTATCACCGGGGCCTGCTACAATAGCAATTTTTGTGAATTCACGCTCGCCCTCGCTTATTGCTTTAAATAAAGCGGTTCTTTCGGCGCAGTTTGTAGGGGAGTAACCTGCATTTTCAACGTTACAGCCGGTATAAACCTTACCGCTAAGCCCCAAAAGTGCGGCACCAACGCGAAAGTTTGAATAGGGTGCATAAGACATTTCGCGTGCTTTAACAGCGATTTCCATAAGTTCTTTATCAGTCATTTATAATCTCCTTCAAAAAGCTTTCGCCAAAGAGGTTGTTATCTTCTACACCAAGCCATTCAATAGCAGTTTTGCCAATATCGGCAAAGCTATTGCGTACACCTAGATTAACCGACTTAACATTTTTGCCAAAGGCAAGCATGGGTGTGTATTCGCGTGAATGGTCGGTAGAAGGGGTTGCAGGGTCACAACCATGGTCTGCGGTGATAATAAGCAAGTCATCATCACGAAGTTTTGATAAAACTTCACCTAAACGAAGATCAAATTCGGTCATTGCTTTAGCATAACCCTCTATATCGTTGCGGTGACCGTAAACCATATCAAAATCAACTAAATTTATAAAGCAAAGACCTGAAAAATCACGGTCCATAATGGCTAAGGTTTTATCCATACCGTCACTGTTACTTACGGTAGGATTACTTTCGGTAAAGCCCTGACCTGCAAAAATATCAAAAATCTTACCAACCGAAATGGTATCAAAGCCCTTTGCCTTTAATACGGTTGGCATTGTCTTTTCAGGGGGTAAAAGCGAATAATCGTGTCTTTTCGGGGAACGTTTAAAGGGATATTCCCCAACAAACGGGCGGGCAATTACACGACCCACAGCATGGTCGCCCTGTAAAATTTCACGCGCAATGTGACAATATTCATATAAAGTTTCAACGGGTACTATATCCTCGTGAGCGGCAATTTGAAAAACGCTGTCAGCCGAGGTGTAAACAATTAATTTGCCCGTTTTAAGGTGTTCTTCACCGAAATCCCTTATAACATCGGTACCCGAATAAGGCATATTACAAATAATTTCTCGGCCCGTTCTTTTTGTAAATTCCGATACAACCTCTTCAGGGAAGCCGTTAGGATAAGTCGGGAATGCTTTTGGCGAATAAACACCCGCAATTTCCCAGTGACCGATGGTAGTATCCTTACCCTTGGACGCCACAAACATACGGGCATAAGCGCCGACGGGGTCAGCGGTATTACCTCCCACACCA
>JAZQWD010000132.1:0-15059 GCA_045632165.1 Acutalibacteraceae bacterium
GCACGCGCTTTATCCGTACCCTTTGATTTGCTTATTTTAGACGAACCCTTTAACGGTATTGATGAAAAAAACCTACAATCAGCAATAAACTGCATTAAAGAATTCACACAAAACAAAACAGTTATTCTTATCACTCACAACCTAGAAGAAGCGGAGCTTTTGGGCGCAAAAAAAGTTAAAATAAATAATTGACAGCGTGCTATATTTATAATATAATTTAGGTTTGGAAGTGATATTATGATAAATATAGCAATTTTGGGCTACGGTAATTTAGGCCGCGGTGTTGAATGTGCAATAAAAAACACAAACGATATGAAGTTATCCTACGTGTTTACCCGCCGTGCTCCCGAAATGGTTAAAATTTTAACCGAAGGCGCTACCGTTTGCCATATTGATGAGCTTGTAAACAAACAAAGCGAAATTGACGTTTTAATTATTTGTGGTGGTAGTGCTACCGATTTACCGGTGCAAACCCCCGAATACGTTAAATATTTCAATGTTATTGATAGCTTTGACACCCACGCGAAAATTCCCGAACATTTTGAAAACGTTGATACAAACGCTAAAAACAGCGGTAAAATTGGTATTATTTCGGTTGGATGGGACCCTGGTATGTTTTCTTTAAACCGCCTTTATGCTAACGCGGTTTTACCTAATGGACAAGATTATACTTTTTGGGGCAAGGGCGTAAGCCAAGGTCATTCTGACGCGATAAGACGTATTGATGGTGTTATTGATGCACGTCAGTACACTGTTCCCGTAGACGAAGCTGTGAATGCGGTTAGAAACGGTGAAAACCCCGTTCTTACCACCCGCCAAAAGCATACTCGTGTTTGTTTTGTTGTAGCTGACGATAATGCAGATAAAGCACTTATCGAAAAGCAAATTAAAGAAATGCCAAACTATTTTGCCGATTATGACACCACAGTTAATTTTATAACAATGGAAGAAATGAAGCGCGACCACAGTGCACTTCCCCATGGCGGTACAGTTATAAGAAGCGGCAAAACGGGCTGGAACAATGAAAACACACATATTATTGAATACAGCTTAAAGCTTGATTCTAACCCTGAGTTTACCTCAAGCGTTTTAGTTGCTTATGCCCGCGCGGCATATCGCTTAAATAAACAGGGTGACAGCGGTTGCAAGACAGTATTCGATATTCCACCTGTTCTTTTGTCGGAAAAATCGCCCGAAGAACTTCGTAAAAATTTATTGTAATATAATATCCCTTGTCGTATGACAAGGGAATTTTTAAGGGGAAATTTTATGAAAAACATTTTTTACCCTAAGCTTATCGAAAGCATGAAGGGGTACACAAAACAAAAACTTTTAAACGATATTATTGCAGGTATTATTGTAGCGATAATTGCTCTACCGCTTTCAATAGCACTTGCGCTTGCATCGGGTGTCAAACCTGAACAAGGTCTTTACACCGCCATTGTTGCGGGCTTTGTTATCGCGCTGCTAGGTGGTAGCCGTGTACAAATTTCAGGTCCTACCGCCGCATTTGCCACAATTGTTGCAGGTATTGTAGCAACAAAAGGACTTGAGGGCTTAGCAGTTGCAACTGTTACCGCAGGTGTAATTTTAATTTTAATGGGTCTTTTGCGACTTGGTAAGCCTATTAAGTTTATACCTCACACCATAACAGTTGGTTTTACAGGCGGTATTGCGCTTACCCTTTTAATTGGTCAAGTCAAGGATTTTGCAGGTCTTACCTTTACCCACTCCCCCATTGAAACAATAGAAAAATTAACCGAAGTTATTAAAACCATAGGTACAATAAATTGGCAAGCGGTTTTAATCGGCGCTATCTCACTTGTAATTTTAATTGTTTGGCCTAAGATTAAATACATAAACAAAATTCCGCCGTCACTTATTGCTGTTATCGTTGCATCGGCTTTGGTTGGCTTGTTAGATATGAAGGTTAACACAATCGGATCACTTTATACCGTATCTTCTAGCTTACCTAAATTTAATATTCCTAACTTTAACTTATTTGTTGAAATGCTCCCCAATGCCTTTACTATTGCGGCTTTGGCAGCTATTGAATCGCTTTTATCCTGCGTTGTGTCGGACGGTATGATTAACGATAAACACAACTCTAACACCGAGCTTATCGCTCAAGGTGCCGGTAACATCTGCTCAGCACTTTTTGGCGGTATTCCCGCAACAGGCGCTATTGCCCGTACTGCTGCAAACGTTAAAAACGGTGGTAAATCCCCTATTTCTGGCATCGTTCATGCGGTAGTTTTACTTCTTATTTTAGTGGTGCTTATGCCCTACGCTTCGCTTATTCCTATGCCCGCTATCGCCGCAATTTTATTTGTTGTGGCATATAATATGAGTGAATGGCGAGAATTTTTACACATCATAAAAACCTCGCACTTTACCGATATTTTAGTGCTTGTAACCACCTGCATTTTAACCGTAGTTTACGACCTTGTGGTTGCAATTGCCGTTGGTATGGTAATGCATTATTTGTTTGTTTTGATTAAGAAATTGACAGCAAAAAAATCCTAACCTCACGGTTAGGATTTTTTATTTATGTCACTAAAATCTATCGTTATACGGGGTGTTTTCCAAGTTATTTTAATGTATCCCAATTTTCTTCAATTAATCCGTTTTAGATATCATCAATTTCTTCAGTAATTGATAATTCAATATAGCAATCTTTTTCTTTAAATGTTCGCCTCAAATAATCATGTCCACCATCAACCGCACAAGCACCACATTTGCATTTAACATAATTATGGCGGGACGTTGATTCGATGACATCGTTACACAATTTGCATTGAATTGAATTTTTTATAATCTTATCCATTATATACTTCAACCTTTTTAATAAAATTAAATATTTAAAACAAAACCCGCCATCTTAGATTTTTACCTAAGACAGCTGGTTACTGTTTGTTCGTTTGGTGGATGTGAGGAGAATCGAACTCCTGTCCAAAAACCTATTCATACCGGCATCTCCGAGCGCAGACATATCTTTACGTTCCCTCTTACAGCCGTCGAATGTCGGACTGCTGTAATCAGTATCTCCTACTGCGTGACGGCGGGTGGAGAAACCTACCGTTCACGTTCACCGCTAAAATGACACCCTACCCCGACCGCGGTAGTTCGGGTTCGGATGAGCCGCCTAATTAGGCAGCTAAAGCAACTTTATTGTTGTTAGTTAATTTTTAATGCAAATTTTAAAGTGGTCTTGCGTCACTGCTCGCTTCCAATACTGCAAAGTCCCTGTCGAAACCTTTACACACCCGTATATAAAAATTCGCAAGCGAATTTTTAGTGAAAAATGAAGAATGAAAAGTGAAAAATTAAGGTGTTCCGCAAGCGGAACGAATTTAACGATTTTGTTCCTTTAATGCACGGTCGATAGTACGGTTAGCGTCGCGTTTTGCGGCGGTTTCGCGCTTATCGTGAAGCTTTTTACCCTTACAAAGGCCAAGCTGTACCTTTACAAGCGAACCCTTAAAATAAAGTGAAAGCGGCACCAAAGCCATACCGTCTTGCTTAACCGTACCCAAAAGTCGCATAATTTCGCGCTTGTGCATTAAAAGCTTTCTTTCCCTTGCGGGCGGTTTATTAAAGCGGTTGCCGTGGTCATAAGGGCTGATATGCATTTGTTTAATAATCATTTCGCCGTTATCAACACTGCACCAAGCGTCCTTTAAATTAACCCCACCCTGACGGATAGATTTAATTTCAGTACCCGAAAGGGCAATCCCACATTCAAAGCTTTCTACCACAAAATATTCGTGAAATGCTTTTTTGTTAGTAGTTATTGTTTTTGTTTCCATAATATAAAACTGCCCCTCCTTTACTAAAATTATACCATAAAGCAGTTAAAAAAATTGTTGTTTTTAGGGAAGAAAAACGCCTTTACCGACAAGTAAAGGCGTTAGTTCTCATAGTGATAACCTTTATGTAAATAAAGATTAGTCAGCAACGATAGCATCAACAGGGCAACCTGCTTGGCAAGCGCCACAATCCATGCAAGCGTCTGCATCGATTACGAACTTGTCTGCACCTTCAGAAATAGCATCAACAGGGCAACCTGCTTGGCAAGCACCACAGCTGAGGCAAGCGTCAGTAATTTTGTAAGCCATCAAAAACACCTCCGTAGCTTTTACTGTTTATAATTGTAACAACAATTAATACAAAAATCAAGTGTAAATAAATACTTTTAATGAAAAATTTACACTTAATTGTCGTTTTGTTCAGTTTTCGAACGTTTTTTGCCCGATGAAATAATCTTAACGTTATCTCTATGTGTCTTAAATGGAATAGAATCACTATCAAGCGGTTTAACGTAAAGATTACCCGTAATTAAATTAACGTCGGTAACAACACCTGTTCCGTTTTCGGTTTTAACCGTCGTGCCAACGTGCGGGGTAAACGAATTAAGATATTCATAAGCGTCCTGCTCGTACTTAAGGCAACACATTAAGCGACCGCAGCTGCCTGAAATTTTGGTTGGGTTGAGCGACAAGCCCTGTTCCTTTGCCATTTTGATTGAAACGGGTTGGAAATCGCTTAAAAATTGCTTGCAGCAATAGGGCTGACCGCAAATACCGATACCGCCGAGCATCTTTGCCTCATCACGTACACCGATTTGGCGAAGCTCAATTCGGGTATGGAAACGGCTTGCCAAATCCTTTACAAGCTCACGAAAGTCAACACGTCCGTCAGAGGTAAAGAAGAATACGACCTTACCGCCGTCGAAAGAATATTCTACCTCAACAAGCTTCATATCAAGACCATGCTGTAAAACAAGCTCTTCACAAACCTTAAAGGCCTCTTTTTCCTTTTGCTTATTTTCTTCAACCTTTTTAAGGTCTTTATCGCTCGCAAAACGAAGCATTTTTTTAAGAGGAGCAACGATTTTATCTTCCTCAACCTTAAAATTTGCTTCGCTGACTATACCGAATTCGTTACCGTTTTGGGTTTCAACAATTACCTTGTCACCAACCTTAACGGTTTTACCGTCAGGCGCAAAGTAATAAGAACGGCCACTATCTTTAAATTTAACCGATATAACCTCTGTCATTTGTTCCTCCAAATAATCTGAATAGCCGAACAAACCACGTTACAATAAAACAAATTTAAATTTATATTTGTTTGCAGTTGTTGTTCATATTCAAAAATTTCGTTATAAAAAGCCAAAAGCGGTTTTGCAAAATGGCTTTTAGGGTCTGATTTTATTCTTTCGGAAACGACCGTTTTTAACGCTTTAATAAAGCGGTCGCTATCTACACGCTTTTTAGAAAAAGCATTTGTGGTAATTAGCATATTATACTGGTCGTTATCCATTAAATATTTTAAAAATTCTTCTGCCGCAAGGTCGGCCTTTGTATCCTGCTTATTTTCGTCTGCGGTTACGTTAAGCACCACGCAGCGTGAAATTACAGTATCTAAAAACGCGGCTTTATTTTCGGCAATAAGCACGAACATTACTGATTCGGGCGGTTCTTCAAGCACCTTTAAAATCGCATTTTGCGAAGCGGCGTTCATTGTATCGGCACTGTTGATTATAAACACCCTTTTATCTGCCTTGTGGGGCTTTATAAAGGTTTCTTTTCTCAGTTCACGCACTTGGTCAACCGCAATGCTTTTTTTATTGTCTTCGGGTGCTATAACCGTAATATCGGGGTGATTTTTAGTGCTTGCCGCATGACAGTTATCACACTCGCCGCAGGGTGCTTCATTTTTACCGCAAACAATCGCCTGTGCCAAATAATCGGCAAGGTTTTGTTTTGCAGTGCCGCTATCCCCAACAATTAAAATCGCGTGTGGGATACGTCCCTCTTTAATAAAATTTTTAACGGTAATGGTGGTTTTTTCGTTACCTATTTGTGGAAAAATCATACCACAAAGCCAGCCTTCTTCATAGCTTTAGTATAGGTCTTGCGTGCAACGTACTCGGCCTTATGAGCACCCTCAATATAAAGTGCTTCGAGCGCCTTTTTGTCCTTAATAATTTCATCATAAGATGCTTTGATAGGTGCTAAAGCATCGGCAACGGTTTCACCTACTGCTAACTTAAAGTCACCGTAGCCCTTGCCTTCAAATTCCTTTTCAATATCAGCAATTGATTTGCCTGTAACTGCCGAATAAATAGTGATAAGGTTAGAAATACCTGCCTGTTCTTCATTAAAGCGCACCTGTGCCATACTGTCGGTAACTGCACGCTTAAACTTACGGATAACGGTATCCTTATCGTCTAGAATTGCAACCCAAGCATTGGGATTTTCGTCCGATTTTGACATCTTCTTAAATGGGTCCTGAAGTGACATAACACGTGCGCCTGTTTTAGGAATATATGCATCGGGCACGGTGAAAACGTCACCGTAAAGATTATTAAAACGAATTGCAATATCACGCGCAATTTCAAGGTGTTGCTTTTGGTCAGCACCAACGGGTACTAAATCGGGCTTATAGAGTAAAATATCAGCCGCCATAAGTACAGGGTATGAGAAAAGACCAACGTTAACATTGTTAGCGTGTTTTGCCGATTTATCCTTAAACTGTGTCATACGTGACATTTCACCAAACTGGGTATTGCAAGACAAAAGCCATGCAAGTTGAGCGTGCTGAGGCACGTGTGACTGAATGAATACGGTATTCTTTTCAGGGTCGATACCAAGTGCCAACATAAGCGCATAGGTAGAATAAATTTGCTGACGCAATTTTGCGGGGTCTTGACGAACAGTAATAGCGTGTAAATCCGCTACCGCAAAGGTGCAGTCAAATTCTTCCTGCATATTAACCCAATTTTTAAGCGCGCCAAGATAGTTACCCAAAGTGAGCATACCACTGGGTTGAATACAACTAAGCACTCTCTTTTTCTGAATATTTTCAATGTTTTCACACATAGTAATTCCGCCTTTAAAAACTTATTCATAATATTATAACATACTAAATATAAATTTACAAGTTTTATCTTTTTTTATTGAATATTATAAAATCTAATGATATAATAATTATATACAAAATTTTTACAAGGAAAAATAAAGAATGAACTTTTCACAGCTTAAAGCCACAACCTTAACGCCGCAAAAAGAAAAGCGGCTTTCCACATTTTTAATAGCGCTTTTAATCGGTGTTTGCCTTTTTGTGCCGTCTATTATTTTAAGCGATGGTTACTTCACCTTTTACGGCGACTTTAATGCCCAACAAATTCCGTTTTATATGCACTGTCACGAAATGGTGCGAAGCGGTAAATTCTTTTGGGATTTCGGCACGGATTTAGGCGCAAACTTTATTGGTTCATATAGTTTTTATCTTTTGGGCAGTCCGTTCTTTTGGTTGACTGTACCCTTCCCCACCTTTATTGTACCGTACCTTATCGCCCCACTTTTGGCGTTAAAATTTGCCTTATCGGCTTTGACGGCATATTTTTATATTCGCCGTTTCACCCGCACGCCGCGTTCCGCCCAAATCGGTGCGCTTTTATACGCTTTTTCGGGATTTGCGGTTTATAACATATTCTTTAACCATTTCCACGAAGCATTTATTGTTTTTCCGCTTTTACTATGGTCGGTCGAGCTTTTCTTAACCGAAAACAAGCGTTTCTTCTTTGCGTTGATGGTTTGCCTGTGCGCAGTTACAAACTATTTCTTCTTTTTTGGAATGGTTGTTTTCGTTGTCATATACTTCTTTGTACGCTTGTTTTCAAAAGCGATTTCCATTACCCCCGCACGCTTTATTGCCTTTGTATTCGAGGCGGTTTTGGGGCTTTTACTTTCAGCGGCAATACTGCTTCCGTCAGTTTATGCAATAATTGAAAACTCCCGCCTTTCTGACACACTACTTGGTTGGAATGCCCTTATGTACGGCAAAGAACAAATTTATGCAAATATTTTGCAATGTTTCTTCTTCCCGCCCGATATACCCGCACGTCCCGTATTCTTCCCCGGTGCGGAGGTTAAGTGGTCATCACTTGGCGGTTGGTTGCCGCTGTTTAGTATGACCGGTGTGTTCGTTTGGTTCTTTAATAAAAAGAAAAATTGGCTTAAACGAGTAATTGGCATTTGCATTTTTATGGCGCTAGTCCCCATTTTAAATAGTGCGTTTTATGCCTTTAATTCTTCATATTATGCGCGTTGGTTTTATATGCCCATTCTTATGATGTGCCTTGCAACCGCAATTTGCATTGAGGACACCAAAATTGATTGGAAAGATGGTTATAAATGGACGCTTGGCATAACAATCGCCGTATCACTGGTTATTGGTCTTTTCCCGCAAAAAAATAACGAAGGCAAATTAATTTTTGGCCTTTTCACCGATAGCCAAACCGTAAATTATATGGTGCGTTATTGGACTGCTTGTGCAATTGCAATTATATGCCTTATTATTTTAGGTATTTTACTGCGCTATATAAGAAAGAATCCCACAGCATTTTACCGTTCATCAGTCGCTCTTATTGCTATTATTTCTATAATTTATGGTAATGTATTTATTGCAACAGGTAGACTTCACTCACACGACGTTAAAGAAATGATGATTGATTCTTTAATTGAGGGTGAAGTGAACTTAGAAGGCAACCCCGACGAATTTAGAATTGATGTTTATGACGGTGTTGACAATACGGGAATGTATTTGGGTTACTCTACCATTAACTGCTTCCATTCTATTGTTCCCGCCTCGATTATGGAATTTTACGACTTTATATGTGTTGAGCGAAGCGTTGGAAGCAGACCCGACACAACCTATACTGCACTTCGTTCGCTTTTGTCGGTTAAATATTTGCTTAACCACAAAACACAAGACCCATTTGTTAACGAAGATACGGGCGAGACTGAAATGCCTGGCTTTAATTACCTTAAAACTGACGGTAATTATTACGTTTACGAAAACGAGAATTATATTCCTTACGGTTTTTCGTATGATTATTATGTAACTTACGACTTTATCGAAGACTATCAATCTACACAACGCGTTGATATGATGCTTAAAGCTGTATTATTAAGTGATAAACAAATTGAAAAATACGGTCACTTAATGCAGAACATTGAAGATATTGATGTAAGCTATGGTGAAAATGATATATACACTTCCCTTGATATAAGTGGTGAAGATTTAGCTTATGATGCAAATAAGTTAAAGCAAACCGCAGCCGAAAGCTTTAAAACCGATAAAAACGGATTTACCGCAAAGGTTAACCGCGAAAAAGAATCGCTTGTGTTCTTCTCTATCCCTTATGACAAGGGTTGG
Source organism: Acutalibacteraceae bacterium (assembly GCA_045632165.1). Lineage (GTDB taxonomy): Bacteria > Bacillota > Clostridia > Oscillospirales > Acutalibacteraceae > UBA737. The sequence goes on from JAZQWD010000132.1 coordinate 9,226, forward strand.
ACCGCTACCGTTAATGGTAAAAAGGTAGATATTGAAAAGGTTAACGTTGGCTTTATGGCGGTTGTTGTTCCCGAAGGTGAGAGCACCGTTCGTTTTGATTACGAAACACCAGGACTTATTACCGGTTTAGGTGTTACCATTTGTGCCGCACTTATAATGCTTATTTACCTTGTAATATGGTTGTTTATAAGACGTAAGCATCGCGTTATACCCGAATATCCTGAAGGGGATGAAATGCTTGATGATTGGATGCAGTTAGAGCTTCAAGAAAAGATTGCCGAAGCTGCAACTCCGAAAAAGAAGAGCATCTTAGACGATATAAACGGCACACAAATGCCAAATTTGGAAGAAACTTTTGAAGGTGGATTTGTAATTAACACCGATTTAGATGAAAACGAAAAATAAAATAAAGCCGTTCTCACACGAGAACGGCTTTTGTTATTAATAAAATTATTCGCAAAGCTGCCAGCTTAAAGCGTTAATTTGCGCAGGATAGGAATACATAACCTGTCCGTTATAAGTAACCATTATTTTGCTTCCGACCTTAATATCAATTTTAGGCAAGTTATCGGTATTAAATGCAACTTTATCAATGCCACTAATGTTATCCCCACTGATTGGCTTTACCAAAACTGAATTTTCATTAATTTCAAGAACGGTACCCACAAAGAAATGCTCTGCCTCACGTTTTACAATTTCCCACTTGGTGGCTTTAATTTGTGCCGGATAAGATTCCATTATTTCTCCGGTATAGGTTATATTAATAATGCTACCAACCGTAACGTCAAGCTTTTCTAAATCAGCAATACCGAAAATAATTTTATCGCTGCTTTCAAGCTCGTCCTCACCCTCATGCGGACACACCATAGCCGAGCTTTCACTTATTTCAAGTACGGTTGCTTTAAATGTCACCGAACTTTCATCCGCCTTTTCTTTGTTGGCACAGGCCCCACAAGTCAAGACAATAACACAAGCTATTAAAAACGATAATAAGACTCTTTTCATCAAAGCACCTTCAAAACCAACAATTTTCTCAATTATCGTAACATATTTTCAAAACTTTTTCAATATTCAAATTATAGTTTATCGGGCTGACGCTCAATGCGTAATTCGTAATGCGTAATTCGGAATTATTGTACAAACCAATTAATATCCGTCGCGAAGCGACACCGAAATTATTCATTATTCATTTTTCATTATTCATTCGCGCAGCGATAAACTCCCAATTTAATTAACAAACCTTATCTAATAAAAGAAGCCGTCTTTCGACGGCTTCTTTTATTAGATAATATTAACCTTTTCGTTATTTGCGGCTTGTTTAACATAGGTAGCAACACGGTTAATATCCGACGCGTTAACGTGTCCGATTGCTTCACCATCTTTGCTTACCAAATACTTTGTAGCGCTTGCGCGTTGGAAGGTTATTTTTGTGGGTTTACGCTTTGCATCGCTATAAACGTAGGTAATTTCATATTCAACCTCGCTTGTAACCTTGGTTGTATCAAAATCACTTGCGTAAAGCGAAATGCAATAACGGTAGAAATCTTGGAAATTGCTTGCAGTAAGCTTTTTGCCATTATGCTTAATGGTGTATTCATTCTTGGTGTCTTCGTTCTTTTTAACCGAAATATCAAAGTTATATTCCTTACCCTCGCTCTTTACAATAAAGCCCGAAAGGTCGTCAATTGACTGTAAGTGTATCCAAGTTGAATAGAAATTGTTGGTTGAATAAGAAAGCACTGCTAAAGCATCAGCCGATACTTTCTTAATCATTTTACAACCGTCATACCAAACGGCATAACTGCCGTCTTCCTGCAACTTAAACTTAAAGGTGTAAGTTGTTTTGCCAAGCTTTACGGCAATAGTTAAATCGGGTTTATCAAGACCAAATTTTTTAAGTGTTTCCGGCTTGCTGTCAAGTGAATACGCACCTGTAACGTTAACACCGCTATTGAACACTTCTAACGCCTTGTCAACGTTTTCTGCCATACGGTCGCTAGGTGAGGTTACGATATAATTGTGAAGCTCAGACGTGGAAGCATCAGAATTCGGCTTAATAACAATCGGTTTTGCAAAGTTCTTTCCGCTTATTGTCAAACTGTCAAACGATGCGATTGTGCCGTTTGATAAATACTTATCGTTACCGCTTGGAAGCGACAATGCACCAATAGCGTCGGTATTTGCAATATCGATAGGTGCAAAGCCCAAGCGTGTATCAATGTCACCCGCAACAAGATAAATCTTGTCCTTATCAGCAAGCTTTACGTAAGAACCTGCACCGTCGGGCGATTTATCACCGATAAGCACAGTAACAACGCTATCATCCTGCTTTGTAATAATAACCTCTACCGAAGGTTTGTTAAAGCCACATTCTTCGGCAGTTTTTGTGGTGATTTCACGCAATGCGGTAAGCGACATAAAGTTACTTGCGATATCGTAAAGCTCGTAATCGCTTATAACGTCCATATCGAAGTCCGCAAGTGTCCACACACATTCGTCATAACCATCTTCATCTTTTGAAACCTTGTTATTAAGCACAAAGGTACCGTTTTTATTCTTGACCGTTACGGTTTTAAAATCGGCTTCCTTCATGGTCATAACAGAAATTTCAGGTGCTTGTGAAGAAGTACCCTCATCATCCTTCATTTCGGGCATAAGCTTTATAACCGCTACCGTACCGCCGATTAAAACCGCTACCGCCAAAACGCCTGCGATAACTGCAGTTAAACGTTTTTTATTTTGGTTTTTGGTTTTGTCTGCCGTCATTTTGTGGGCAGTCGGGTCGGAAAAGACGGTTGATAATTCGTCTTGTTCTGTAATTTCAGTATTTTGATTTTGCTCAAAATTTTCCATTATGAATTCTTTCTCCTAATGTAAACAAAAATACCCAAACCAATCATTGCTAAGGGCAATAAAATCATAAAGATTACAAGCATAATGTTACGTGATGCTTCGGTAACGTCCGCACCGAAAGTTTCGCTTTCGATAGTTTTAGCATCAAACATAATACCTGTTTCTTCTGCACCTACTGCTCTTTCAGCTACCTTAAAGGCAATCTTCTTGTTTGAAAGGTCAGAATTTTCACTGTATTCGCCGTGGATAAATTCAATCGAACTAAAGGCAAATACGTGGTTTTGAATGGGATTATTGTCGTTATCGTAGTTAAATCGCTTTGCTTGAAGTACGGTTGCAAAGCTTTCTTTGGTGTACTTGTCGGCATCCTTCCAGCTGTTAGGTGTACCAACAGGTGCGTTAACAACGGTATCAGAAGTACCGAAAAGAATAGTTGTAGTAATAGCGTTGTGTGATTCAAACGCAGTACCGATAGGTACGTTATAGCCGGTAACAGCCAAAGACATACCGTTTAAGATTTCATCATCAGCAAATGCGCCCGAATAAAATACGGTAGGTGTATCGGGCAAATGAATTTTATCATTAGTTTCAAATGCGATACCTTCGTTTACTTCAATACCCCATTCAGCCAAGAAAGCTGAAAGGTTAGGAAGATAAGGCGAAGCTGCATCTGCAAAATAAACAAGACCCTTGCCGTATTTGCCATCGTTATCAAGATATTTTGATAAAATATCAAGCTCGGCATCTAAAAAGTCAGTTGTGGGGGCTACAATAAATACTGCATTGTAATCTTCAGAAAGCTTTGTAAGAATTGATTCGCTTATAACGTCAATTTCATAGTTATTGTTTTTAAGAAGCTGACGGTAATCAGCGGTGTAATCTTCCTTAGAGTGACCTGTAATAAATGCAACCTTCTTGTCGACATTGTTTGTAACGTATGCGATTGCACTTGTAAGGGCAGTTTCAATATTGTTACCTACCACAGAATAATAACCGCTCATACCGTAGGCAGCATAGGTTTCGTCCTCTTCTAAAAGATAAATATCTTGGAAGTTAACAACCTTATAACGTTCTGCTTTATCGTCCTTACAGGTTACGATAATATCACCGTATCCGATTTGTTCCTGCGGATATTTTGCAGTGATTTCAGTAAATTCGGTATCCTGTGTATCAACGTATCTGATTTTAATTTTCTTGTTATAGTTATCATATCTGTTGATAAGCATTATGGTTTGGTCATAATAGCTTGAATCACCGTTTACAACACCGTACATTTGGGGCGCGTAATTGGTCATATACATAAGATAGTCACTTTCGTTAGCGCAAACGGTAACAGTAACTTCTTTATCAACTTCCTTGATATATTCAATGTTTTCTTGGCTCATTGAATTTTTCTTATCAAGTGTCATATCAAATTCTAAAGGAATACGCTTTGCCAAAACGCCCAAAAGCACGTTTAAAACAACAATACCTGCCAATACGGCAGCAGTAATTGCAACCGCATAGCCGCCACGCTTTAAAAGGGCTTGGTTTTTGATTTTTCTTGGCTTTTTAACCTTTTTTGGCTTTTCAGCCACAGGGGTTTCTAAAGCGTTTTCTTCAATATTTACATCGTTCTTTTTCACTTTAAAACCCTCCTTTTAAGCCCATCTTCTCTTTTCAAGTGAACGAACACTTAAGAAAAGGAAAGCGGCAGTAATACTTAAGAAATAGAACACGTCGGGGATTGAGAACATAACGCTGCCAAAGTTTTCGAAAGCAGTGATGAACGCAATCTTTTCAATAGCGGTTGCAAGCCATTCAAATTTAATCATACTGCCTAAGTTTGAAGCATAAATGATTAAGATATTAATAACAAAGGTTAAAATAGCCGAAACAACCGAACTTTCGGTAAGTGACGAAATAAACATACCTATAGCAATTAAGGCCGCACCTAATAAAATTGCGCCCAAAAGTGCATAAAGGTAAGAAAGAATATTGATCTTTACCTTCGTCATAACAATAAACTGAAAAACAACGGTAGGTGCAAAACCAAGAGCATAAACACCTAATGCCGCAAAGAACTTACCCAAAACGATTGAATATAAGCTTACGGGTGCGGTAAGTAATGCCTGATCGGTTTTCATACGCTTGTCATCACTCATAAGTCGCATTGTAAGAAGTGGTGTAACAAATATAATTACGGTAGATAAGGTCATTATAATGTCTTTAACCTCGGGGCTGCCGATGGTATAAAGAATTGTAAAATAATAACCCGAAAAGAAGTAAAACGCAGCTAAAACAATATAGCCGACGGGGGTGGCGAAGAATGCCTTAAATTCTCTTTTTAAAATCGCAGTCATTATTCTTCTACCTCCTCTTTTTCCTCATTAACAACGGCATCGTTAAAGCCCAAAAGCTTACGTGCTTCTTCATAAGTACCGGCTTCGGTTAAGCGCAAGAATACCTGTTCAAGCGAAATCTTGTTGCTTGAAAGTGACAAAAGTGTTTTGCCACGTGAAGAAACGCGTTCAAACACGTCGCGGCGAACGTCTGCGCCTTCTTTGGGTTCAATCAAGAAATCATAACTGTTGGGTTCTTTACAACCGAGCGATACAACGCTCTTAACACCCTTAACTGTTGAAAGGGTATCAAGCATATCCTTTTCGTTACACATAATTCTTGCAACGATTGATTTATCGTTTGAAAGACGGTCGGAAAGGTTTTCAGGTGTATCGTCCGCAATAATTTGACCCTGATTAATAATGATAACACGCTTACAAACTGCCTGAATTTCAGACAAGATGTGTGATGACAAAATAATAGTATGGTTTTTGCCAAGACGTGAAATAAGATTGCGAATTTCAATAATTTGCTTGGGGTCAAGACCAACGGTGGGCTCGACCAAAATAAGTACGTCGGGGTTGCTGATTAACGCGCCCGCAAAGCCAACACGTTGACGATAACCTTTTGAAAGGTTCTTAATAAGTCGGTTTGAAACG
>JAZQWD010000133.1:0-3957 GCA_045632165.1 Acutalibacteraceae bacterium
GGACTGTCCGCAAACACAGTAGAATTTTAACGGGCAGTCGAGGACGCCTGCCCCTACGCGTGATTTCAATGTAAATCCATCTCACCGTTAAACCTCCAATTTACGGCTCTTTAAATATTCCTAAATCAAGTGGGTTATAGGTAAAGAAAATAAACATAATTGCCATCACAAAAATCCATAAAAGTGAAATGATATTGGCGGTTTTGCTTTCAAATTTCAGAGATAGCAAAATAGTTTTTACTATAAGCATAATTAGTAGTGCAATATAATAAATTGCAATGTTAAACCATTCAATCTTATAGCCAAGTACACCTGAATAGGTGTAAAAAATCATTATGATTGACACAAGACCTACAATCAATGAAAACACAATTGCAACGGGATAATTATTCGGTTTTTCTTTCATTAAAAAGTATTCAAAAACTGAAAAAATCAGGGTGGGGAAGAACAACAATTTAAGGTGCTCCCACGTACTTTCATTAACAGGGGTTAAATATCCTAAAATTGTATTTTTACCGCTTAATTCATAAGCAAAATGTCCAAGAGTACCAAGACCGCCGATTATTAAAAAACCGAGAATAAAATTTTTAAGCTTCATAAAAAATCCTCCATACTAAAGTATATGGAGGATTTTAAATTTTATTATGGATTACAATTTTTGCATGGTGTATAACCTTGTTTTATAAATTCGTTATAGCCCGATAGATAAACCTTGTTATCTTCTTTCATTTTTTGTGCCCATTTGCAATCTTTTAAATGGAATTTCTTGGTTGTGTTGCTGCCCACGTAATAATCAACCACCACGTCGGGTTCGGCAATATTTACTTTATTGCCATCAATACTGTCAGGTAGTGAGGTTTGTCCATCAACTATTGTACCGTCGGGGAGTTTTACTTCAATATCAGGGAGCGAATTTGTGTTTTCATTGTTGCAAGCAGAAAGCAAAACTAATATTAAACAAAGCAATAATATTAAAATTTTTCGCACAAAATCACTTCCTTTAGTTTTTATTTTATTATATAAAATATTTTTGTTGAAGTAAAGCAGAAAATATTATAAAATAATATAAAAGGTGGTGATTTTAATGACAATAACCGAACTTAAAGCAAAAGCCAATAATTTACCTCTTAAACCCGGTGTTTATATTATGAAGGATAAAAGCGGTACGGTAATTTATGTTGGCAAGGCAAAGGCGCTCAAAAACCGTGTTACTCAATATTTTGGTGCGGGTAATCAACACACCGCAAAGGTGCACAAAATGGTAAGCTGTGTTAATGATTTTGAGTATATTATTTGTGACAGTGAATTTGAAGCGCTTATACTTGAAAATTCGCTTATTAAACAGCATCAACCCAAGTATAATATTTTGCTTAAGGACGATAAAGGTAGCTTTTACATTAAAATCACTAACGATAAATGGAAGAAAATTCAATCGGTAAAGCAGCTTGATAAAGAAGGCGAGTTTATCGGCCCTTATAATTCGGGTTTTATTGTCTCTCAAACGGTTGATGAGGCGCGTAAAATTTTCCGTTTACCGTCTTGCAACCGCAGTTTTGATAAACCGACAAAACCCTGTCTGGATTATCATATCGGGCTTTGTGACGCGCCTTGCCGCGGTAATATTTCTGTAAGTGATTATAACAAAACAGTAGCTAACGCGGTTGAGTATATTAAAAACGGTGATATTGCCGAAAATTCAATAGCTACTTTAACAAAGCAAATGGAACAAGCCGCCGAAGAACTTAATTTCGAGCTTGCGGCTCGCCTTAGAGATAGAATAACCGCGATAAATAAGATTAAACAAAAGCAAAAGGTTGTTGAGATTAGCTATAAAGAGCAGGATGTTTTCGCGTCGGTTATTTTCGACGGTACGGCTTGCGTTGCGGTACTCAAATTCCGTAATTTTAAGCTTTGGGATAAGCAGCATTTCTTTATAGAAGACGTATATGAAAAGGCGGATTTTTATGCCGAATTTTTAGAGCGTTTTTATGCTAATAAAACCGATATTCCGTCACGTATTTTGCTTGACTGTGAAATTGAAGAAAGCGAACTTTTAGAAAGCTGGCTTGGTGAAGTAAGCGGCAAAAAAATCAGCATTATTTTACCAAAACAGGGCGAACAAAAGCGCATTATTGAAATGTGTCAAAGTAATGCGGTTCAAAATCTTTCGGAAAAGACCGAAAAAACCACTCGTGAAATGTCGGTGCTTAACGAACTTAAAGAATTACTTAATTTGGAAAAGGTACCTCGAGTTATAGAATCTTACGATATATCAAATATGTCGGGCGATAACAACGTTGCGGGTATGATTGTTTTTAAAGACGCAAAGCCCTATAAAACTGGGTATAAGCGCTTTAAAATCAAGGGCTTTTTGGGTCAAGACGATTACCGTTCAATGGCGGAAGTGCTCGACCGTCGTTTTTCCGAATACGAAAAGGGCGAAAATTCCGATTTTGCGGTATTGCCTGATTTGATTTTACTTGACGGCGCTAAAGGTCAAATCGGTGCAGTTTTGCCGATAATGGAAAAATATGGTCTAAATATTCCCCTTTTTGGTATGGTTAAAGACAGCAAGCACCGCACACGTGCAATTGCCACAACAGGCGGTGATATTGTTATAAAATCAAACCGCCGTGTGTTTACTCTTATTACTAATATTCAAGACGAGGTTCACCGTTTTGCAATAAGCTATCAAAAACAGTTACAAAGCAAAAAAATGCTTGGCAGGGAGCTTACAAATATTAAGGGAATAGGCGATAAAAAAGCTAATTCACTTTTAAAGCATTTTGGTAGTATGACAAAAATAAGAAATGCTGATATACAGTCGCTTGTGTCTGTTAAGGGGATAACTGAACAAAATGCAGCAGATATTGTAGAATATTTTAACAAATTGTAAACTTTTAATTGACTTTAACACTTTAGTGTGTTAATATAGCAAATGTATATGATAGAGGTGCGGTATGCCATCAGTAGCGTGCATTATAATATGCAGGTTAGCGCGTGAAAGGGGCAATCGCCGAAATGAAAATTTTTCTGCAGTTAAAAGTTTTCGTTGGTTTGCAGTAAAATATACTGCTGACTGTCACTTATTTGTGGAGAGCTATCGGCAATTTATTTTTAAATTTCCGTAATTGCTCGTTTGCAATTACGGTTTTTTATTTTATTTTTAAGGAGAAATTAAAATGAAAGCAAAGCGAATTATCCCCAAAGTGCTTATAATAGCATTCGTTTTGGGTTTTGGTGTTCTTTGTGCCATTACAACAAAGGGTAATATTATGCATCCCGTTGGCACATTGTGGTCACTTTTCCCACCCGTAATCGCTATCGGTTTAGCACTTCTCACTAAGGAAGTTTATTCCTCACTTTTCGTTGGTATCTTGGCAGGCGGCTTGCTTGCAACCGGCTTCAACCCCATACATACCATTGATGCAGTTACAACTGAAGGTTTAATTTCAGCTGTTTCGGGTACTGCAGGTATCTTTATCTTCTTGGTATGTCTTGGCGTAATCGTTGCTCTTTTAAATAAGGCAGGCGGTGCACAGGCATTCGGTCGTTGGGCTGCAAAGAACGTTAAGGGTAAAATCGGTGCTTCTATCGCAACATTTATTTTCGGCGTTCTTATCTTTATCGACGACTATTTCAACTGCTTAACAGTTGGTGCTGTTATGCGTCCCGTTACCGATAAGGCAAAGATTTCACGTTCAAAGCTCGCTTACCTTATTGACGCTACCGCAGCTCCTATTTGTATGATTGCTCCCATTTCATCTTGGGCAGCAGCAGTTGCTGAATACGCTCCCGAAGGCGTAAGCGGTATTGCAATGTTTGTAAGAGCAATTCCTTACAACTTCTATTCTTTAATGACATTTGTGTTTATTATTGCACTTGTTCTTATGAAGTTCGACTACGGTCCTATGAAGCTTCACGAACTTAATGCTGAAAACGGCGACCTCTTTACTT
>JAZQWD010000134.1:0-7765 GCA_045632165.1 Acutalibacteraceae bacterium
TAAATTATAGTTTGTCGGGGAGATAAATTTACATTTACACCACGCGTAGGGGCAGGCGTCCTCGACTGCCCGTCACAATTCTACTATATTCGCGGACAGTCCGGGAGGCCTGTCCCTACAATGTGCCTCCAATTTAACCGAACGATAAACCCCAATTTGTTTGCATATAAAATTTAATATTGCCAACAATAAAACTGTATATCTTGACTTTATTATTTAGTTTTGTTAAAATAATTAATATGACATATTATATCGTTTTTCGGGAGGATGAAATCTTTGAAAAATTTTGAGAATTATAAAGATTATGATTTAAAGGAAAATTTACATTTTGAATCTAAAGCCGTTCACGGTGCACTTGGTACAGAGCCGTTGACCGGTGCTGTTAGTATGCCTATTTTCCAATCGGTAACATTCAGACATCCCGAACTTGGTAATTCTACCGGTTTTGATTACAGCCGTCTTGAAAATCCCACAAGACAAGAGCTTGAACGCACTATGGCTATTTTAGAGGGCGGTATCAAGGGCTTTGCTTTCTCGAGCGGACAAGCTGCAAATATGTCGGTTTTCTCGCTTTTAAACCCAGGGGACCATATCATTATGTCGGACGATATTTACGGTGGTACTCACCGTATTGTTAACGACGTTTTCGGTAAATACGGCATCGCTCACACAAGTGTTGATTTAGCCGATTTAGACGCAGTAAAAGCGGCGATTACCCCGAACACTAAAATGATATTTATTGAAACTCCCACCAACCCCGTTATGAAGGTTGCCGATATTGCCGAGCTTTCAAAAATCGCTAAAGAAATTGGGGCTTTAACGGTTGTTGATAACACCTTCTTAACCCCCTATTTCCAAAAGCCGTTATCCCTCGGTGCGGATATAGTAACCCACTCTTCAACCAAATACCTCGGTGGCCATAACGACACCATTTCAGGTATTGTGGTTGTTAAGGATAATGAAGAAATCGTTAATAAAATCAAAGTTCATATGAAGTCACACGGTAGTCAGTTAGCACCGATGGATGCTTGGCTTTTGCTTCGTGGTATTAAAACTTTACACCTTCGTATGGAACGCCACAATGAAAACGCTTACAAGGTTGCTCATTGGCTTCGCACGCAAGATAAGGTTAAAAAGGTTTATTACGTTGGCTTTGAGGACCACCGCGATTATGCCGTTACCAAAAAGCAAACTACCGGCTTTGGCGGTATGATTTCTTTTGCGGTTGATAGTTTTGAAACCGTTAAAAAGATTTTAAAGGGTGTTGATTTGGTAATGTTTGCCGAAAGTCTTGGCGGTACCGAAACCCTTATAACCTACCCGACCACTCAAACTCACGAGGATACCCCCAAGCACTTAAAGGAAGAACTTGGTATAACTGATTGCTTCTTACGTTTATCGGTTGGTATTGAAAATGCTGAAGATATTATTGCCGATTTGGACCGCGCAATGAATTCATAGGTGATAAAATGAAATTTACAAAGATGCAGGCGTTTGGAAACGACTATGTTTATATCGACGCCATACATCAAACCTTGCCGAATTTGCCGGAGCTTGCAAAATTTGTAAGCAACCGGCATTTTGCTATCGGTTCTGATGGTATGGTGCTTATTTGCCCGTCTAATGTGGCGGATTTTAGAATGAGAATGTTTAACCCCGACGGTACCGAGGGTGAAATGTGCGGCAACGCACTTCGTTCAATGAGTAAATACGTTTACGACCACGGTTTTACTGATAAGACCGAGCTTGTAATCGAAACTTTAGGCGGTATGCAACACGTAAAGCTCACGATTTCCAATCGTGCGCCTTTAGATTGTGAAAAAAATATGCCATACGAAAACCGCGGCTTTGTTAGTGATATTGAAGCTAATATTGGCGCGCCGCGACTTGATACAAAGGTTATTCCCGTTAATACTGATTTAGCGGAGTTTATTGAACAACCCGTGAAGGTGCTTGATAAGACTTTTTATATTACTGCAGTTTCTTGGGGTAATCCTCACGTTGCGATGTTTGTTGACTCGGTTGATGATTTAGACGTTGAAAAATACGGTAAAGAAATCGAAAATATGACCGAGCTTTTTACCAATAAAACTAACGTAACTTTTGCACAGCTTGTTAATCGCAGCTACATAAAAATGCGCGAATGGGAACGTGGCACAGGTGAAACCATCGGTTGCGGTACGGGTTGTTGTACTGCCGTTGTTGCGGGTGTTTTGACAGGTCGTTGCGACCGACACGTAACGGTTGAGCAAATTGGCGGTCCGTTAGATATTAATTGGGATGAAAAAACAGGTACAATGTTTATGACCGGCCCCAGCCATAACGTTTTTGAAGGCGAAATTGACGTAAGTCATTTGGGAGATTAAAATGAAGCTTTTAGAACTTTTAAATGATATTGAATATGAAGTTTTGCAGGGTGATATAAACTGCGAAATTACTGATTTAGTATATGATTCACGCAAAATTACCGAAAAGAGTGTTTTTGTGTGCTTAGTTGGCGCTAACGTTGACGGTCATACCTTTGTAAACCAAGCGGTTGAAAAGAGTGCAAGTGCTGTTATTGTTAGTAAAGCGGTAGAAAATATACCCGAAAATATGGCGGTTATCAAGGTTGATAATACCCGCCGCGCGCTTGCCTTTATGTCGGCGGCGTATTTCGGTTACCCCGCAAATGAGCTTACTACTATCGGTCTTACAGGCACAAAGGGTAAAACCACTACTACCTATATGGTAAAAAGCGTGCTTGAAGCCGCAGGCAATAAAACGGGGCTTATCGGTACAACGGGTATCTTAATCGGTGAAGAATTAATCCCCGCTAAAAACACCACCCCCGAATCTTACGAAATCCATAAGCTTTTCCGCCAAATGGTTGACAGCGGTTGTAAATACGTTGTAATGGAAGTATCCTCACAAGGTCTTAAATACGACCGCGTAGCAGGTATTAATTTTGATATTGGCGTGTTTACCAACTTTTCACCCGACCATATCGGCCCTAACGAGCACGACAGTATGGAAGATTATGCCGCTTCTAAAAGCATATTGTTCCGCAATTGTAAAACCGCTGTTGTTAATATCGATGATGAAAGTGCCGAAACTATTTTAAAGGGTCACACCTGCAAGGTTGTAAGCTATGCTATTAACAATAATGCTGACTTAAAGGCGGAAAATATCGAGTTTATAAAAGAAAACGGCAAGCTCGGTATGAAATTTAAAACCGCGGGTGCGGTAAATTATGATTTTACGGTTTACACCCCCGGTATGTTTTCGGTTTATAATTCGCTTGTTACAATTTATATTTGTAACCTTTTGGGTGTTGAAAATGCCGCAATCGCAAAGGGTTTAGAAATTGTTAAGGTACGCGGCAGAGTTGAGCTTGTGCCCTGTTCACCCGACTTTTCGGTTATTATTGACTATGCTCACAACGAGGTTAGCACCAAAAGTGTTATGAATACTTTGGCGGAATATAAGCCAAACCGTATGATTTGTGTTTACGGTGGCGGTGGCAACCGTTCAAAGCTTCGTCGTTATGATATGGGCGAGGTTACAGGCGCTATGGCGGATTTGTGTATTCTCACTTGCGATAACCCCCGCGATGAAGAAATTAAAGATATCAATAACGATATTAAAATCGGTCTTGCACGCTCAAACGGTAAGTATATTGAAATTGAAGACCGCAAAGAGGCAATAAAGTATGCAATAGAAAATGCTCAAAAGGGCGATTTTATAGTACTTCTTGGTAAGGGACACGAAACCTATCAGGAAATCAAGGGTGTTAAATACCATTTTGATGAACGTGAAGCCGTTGCTGAAATTAAAGAAGAATTAGGATTATAAAATCTAAAAAGCACACTCAAAAGAGTGTGCTTTATGTTATGTTTATAACAATTTTGCCTTTTCGTTCGGCAATTTCTTTGAACTTTGAAGCGTTGCTCAAATTATGCTTAACGTGTGTTACAACATAATTGGCTTTGCCTATCATCCAACGATTTCTTCTATTTATAGCAAACTTAGGCGGTACTTTTTCAAGTCCATCAGGGTATATTGTTTTTGATAAATATTTTTGTTCTAAAAAATGATTTTGCTTTGGCATGTAAGCCAATACTATCCAATATTGAATATACGTATATATTTTACATAGTTCTTCTAAGTTTTGTCGCACCAAATAATCAAAATTCCCTTGATGCCCTACATAAAAAACTTTAACATTATGATTTTCAATTAAATCAATTATTATACTACGTAACTCATTTTCTATTTCCAAATTTGTATCTTTATGCCCGAAAAATGTACATACCATAAAATCATCACCTTATATTATTTTGGTATACTTATTTTAAGTATACTTTCAACATTATATCACATAATAATCTTAAAATATACTCAAAATAAGATTTTTTGGGTGATATTATGAGAAATAAAGAAAATAAACATTTAGGCATTGAAATTGAACCTGATTTACACAGCAAAATAAAATATATAGCCAAATACGAAGACCGTTCAATCAATGGTCAAGTTATTTACTTATTAAGAGAATGTGTTCGCAATTTTGAAGCCAAACACGGTGAAATAAAATAAAAAACAGAACTATAAAATTACCGCGGTGGTTTTCCATTGCGGTTTTAATTTTTGTGTTTCAAATTATAGTTTGTCGCTCGGTTGAATTGGTTGCACATTGTAGGGACAGGCCTCCCGGACTGTCCGCAAACACAGTAGAATTTTAACGGGCAGTCGAGGACGCCTGCCCCTACGCGTGATTTCAATGTAAATCCATCTCACCGTTAAACTCCAATTTGTTATTTTTTCTTTTGGTTGATAATATTTGTATTTCGTGGTATAATATTACGAATTTATATTAGGAGAACGAATAAAATGCTGACAAATTACGACAGTAAACGAGTGTTTGATTATTTTTTAGAAATTTGCGAAATTCCTCACGGTTCGGGCGATATGGAAAAAATTTCTAATTATTGCGTAGATTTTGCTAAAAAACACAATTTTCGCTATATTAAAGATGAGGCAAACAACGTAGTTATTTACAAGCCCGCGTCTTCGGGTTATGAAAATTCCGCACCTATTATTTTGCAGGGTCATACCGATATGGTGTGCCAAAAAACTGCGGATAGTGATTTTGACTTTTTGAAGGATTCGCTTAAGGTTTATACCGACGGTGACTTTATTAAAGCTGAAGGCACAACCTTGGGTGCTGATAACGGTATTGCTGTTGCAATGACCCTTGCAATTTTAGAAAACGATAATATTCCTCACCCCGAAATTCAGGCGGTTTTCACTACTGATGAAGAAATCGGTATGCTTGGCGCAGGTGCGCTTGATATGTCTTGCCTTACCGCAAAAAGAATGATAAACCTCGATTCGGAGGAGGACGGTGTTGTTACAGTTTCCTGTGCAGGCGGCGTCGATTTTAAAATGGTTTTGCCGTTTAAAAAACAAACTATGTCGGGTAGTGAAGTTTCATTTATTTTATCGGGTCTTCTTGGCGGTCATTCAGGTGTTGATATCAACAAAAACCGCTATAATGCCGATATTTTAGCAGGTAGATTGCTTTATAAATTAAGTAACCGCTTTAATTTTGGTGTAATTTCGGTAAACGGTGGCGACAAGACTAATGCTATTGTTAACCGTTGCGAAATTAAGCTTTGCTGTGATGATGTTGATGCGTTTATTTCTGCCGCTAATCTTTACGCTTCGGAATTAAAGGAAGAAATTAAATCGGCTGAATCCGGCTTTACCGCACAGTTTATTAAAGGCGGTAGCGGAGAATTTGAAGTTTTAGATAAAGAGTCGGCTAAAAGTTTGATTTTAACCCTTAACTGCGTACCTAACGGTGTTTTAACTATGAGCGCCGATATTGAAAATTTAGTTGAAACCTCACTTAATTTAGGTATTTTAAAAACTAATGAAGATAACGTTTCAATGCAGTTTGCTTTAAGAAGTAACAAAAAATCCGCCCTTAATGCTTTGGCTGATAGATTAGAGTGCTTTGCAAAGGGTGTTAATGCAAATTACGAAACAAGCGGTTTTTATCCCCCGTGGGAATACCGCACCGATTCACCCTTGCGCGATACTTATATTGCAGTTTATAAACAGTTTTTTGATGAAGAACCTAAGGCGGAGGCAATACACGCAGGCCTTGAATGTGCCGTGTTTGCTTCAAAAATTCAGGGTATCGACTGTATTGCAATGGGTCCCACGCTTTACGACGTTCATACTGTTAAGGAACGCGCAAGTATTTCATCGATAGAGCGCACTTATAAGCTTCTTTTGGAAATTCTTAAAAAATGTAAATAAATTTATTGAACTAAAGTGAAGTTTATGGTATAATTATAAACTGTCTAATAAAAAATGTCGGTTTTGCCGACAGGAATGGAGAGAATATGGACAATAAAAATGAATTTAAGCCTTATATTCCCGCCGAAAAGGTAACTGCAGAGCTTACCGTTACATCTATTATTATGGGTGTTTTGTTGGCGGTAGTCTTTGGCGCAGCAAACGCATACCTCGGTCTTCGTGTAGGTATGACAGTATCGGCTTCTATCCCCGCGGCCGTTATCGCAATGGGTGTTATTCGCATTATTATGCGTAGAAACTCAATTTTGGAAAGTAACATTGTTCAAACCGCAGGTTCAGCAGGTGAATCCTTGGCGGCAGGTGCAATCTTCACCTTGCCCGCACTTTTCCTTTGGGCTGCTGAAGGCAAAATGGACAAGCCCGGCATTTTAGAAATTACACTTATCGCTTTAATCGGCGGTCTTTTGGGTGTTTTCTTTATGGTGCCCCTTCGTAACGCTTTAATTGTTAAAGAACATGCGACCCTTCCTTATCCTGAAGGAACAGCTTGCGCTGAAGTTCTTTTGGCAGGTGAAAAGGGCGGCGCTAATGCATCAACCGTTTTCGCAGGTATGGGCTTTGCAGCTCTCTTTAAGTTTATTATCGACGGCTTAAAGGTTGTTGCAGGCGAAGTTTCTTACACAATCAAGGGCTTTAAAGGTACTATCGGTACACAAATTTACCCCGCCGTTATGTCGGTTGGTTATATCTGCGGCGCGCGTATTTCTTCTTATATGTTCGCAGGTGGTATCTTAAGCTGGATGGTTCTTATCCCCTTAATCGTGCTTTTCGGTGAAAATAGCATTCTTTACCCCGGTGTTGACCAAACTATCGGTGAAATGTTTGCTGAAGGCGGTGCAAGTGCTATTTGGAGCAGCTACATCCGTTATATTGGTGCAGGTGCTTTGGCAGCAGGCGGTATCATTAGTTTGATTAAATCCTTGCCACTTATTGTTAGCACATTCTCAGGTGCTTTAAAGAGCATGAAGGGTGCAGGCGCAAATTCTACCGAACGTACTGCAAGAGATATGAGCATGAAGGTTGTTTTAATTGTTATTGCAGTTTTAACACTTCTTATCTGGCTTGTTCCCGCAATTCCCGTTAACCCCATCGGCGCAATTATTATTGTTGTTTTCGGTTTCTTCTTTGCAACCGTTTCTTCACGTATGGTTGGTATTGTTGGTAGCTCTAACAACCCTGTTTCGGGTATGGCTATTGCAACACTTTTGATTGCAACCTTAATTCTTAAGTTAACAGGTAGCACAGGTGGCGTTGGTATGCAAAGTGCTATTGCTATCGGTTCTATCATTTGTATTGTTGCTGCTATTTCGGGCGACACTTCACAGGACCTTAAAACAGGTTATCTTTTGGGTGCTACACCTAAGAAGCAACAGTATGCCGAAATTATCGGTGTTGTAGC
>JAZQWD010000135.1:0-1819 GCA_045632165.1 Acutalibacteraceae bacterium
CCTTATCAATAAACAATACGACCTTATTTACGGTAGCTGGCCCAACGATTACAACGAAATTTTACTTGTTGTTGACGAAAACAACGAAGTAGATGATATGACACTTTACGCTTTAGGTCTTAAATCACAAGCAGAAATTGAAGCCATGACCGAAGCAGTGCTTAACAAAGAACCCTTAAAGGTTGAGGGCAAAAAGTGGAGCTATAAAGAAATTTGCGAAATGGAATTTAAAACTATTTTAAATTCTTCTTGCTACACAAAGGATGAAAAAACTGGTCTTTATACCGACCTTCGCGACACCGAAGCAGGTCTTAAATATCTTTATTCAAACGGTATTCCGCTTAAGGTTACAGGTATTATCCGTCCTAAGGAAGGCACCTCTACCACCTTGCTTTCAGGTTCAATTTGCTACACCAAAAAACTTACCGATTACGTTGTAGAAAAATCTAAAGAATCAGCCGCAATTAATTCACAGCTTGAAGACGATTCTATTGATATTTTCACCGGTCTTCCCTTTAAAGAAAACAGCAGCAACTTAAGCTTAGAGGAAAAAACTGCTGAATTTAAGGCATATCTTGCAAAGCTTGATAAAAACGGCAAGGCACAAACCTATGTAAAGATTATGTCTATACCCGAAAAATCGGCTGTGGATAAATTTGTAAACGACAATTTAAAGAAAACCGACCGAAAGCAAATTGAAACTATGCTTATCCCCGGTATTTCACAGCAAACAGGTATGAGCGAAGCGGATATTAAGGAATATATTAAGGATATGAAGGATGAAGAACTTTTTGAAATGTACGCTTCTATCCTTGAAGAACAATACCGCAAGCAATATGCTATGGGCGTTATGCAAAGTATGGCTATGATGCCTAACGAACAAAAGGTTATGGCTCTTGATGCCGCTGTTAAAAAGTTTACTCCCGAACAGTTTGGCACTTATTACGACGAAGTGCTCGAATTTTCTGATTCTACCTATGAATCAAACCTTTCAAAGCTTGGCTACGTAGAGCTTGACACCCCCTCAAGCATTAACATTTACGCAAGCTCATTTGAAAACAAAGATATTATTGAGGAAATGATTGCCGACTATAACAAATCGGTTGACGATTTACAAAAAATTTCTTACACCGACTATCTCGGCATAATGATGTCTTCAATCACAACAATCATTAACGCCATAACCTATGTTTTAATGGCGTTTGTTGCGGTATCACTTATTGTTTCATCAATTATGATTGGTGTTATCACCTTAATTTCAGTACAGGAACGCACCAAAGAAATTGGTATTTTACGTGCTATCGGTGCTTCAAAGCGCAACGTTTCGAGTATGTTCAATGCCGAAACAATTATTATCGGCTTCCTGTCAGGTCTTTTAGGTGTAACAATAACCTATCTATTGTGCATACCCATTAATATAATTTTACAAAACCTTACTGGTCTTTCAAATCTTAAAGCAGTTCTCCCCTTACCTGCAGCAATTTTGTTTATTGCAATAAGCGTTGTGCTTACAATGTTCTCGGGCATTATTCCATCACGTAGCGCCGCTAAAAAAGACCCCGTAATTGCATTAAGAAGTGAATAAAAACAAAAACGGATGAACCAAAGTTCATCCGTTTTTTGATGGTTATTCAAATTGTAGTTTATCGGGGAGATAAATTTACATTTACACCACGCGTAGGGGCAGGCGTCCTCGACTGCCCGTCACAATTCTACTATATTCGTGGACAGTCCGGGAGGCCTGTCCCTACAATTTGCCTCAAATTTAACCGAGCGACAAACTCCAATTTATATTATAAAATACTAATATATTGCTTAA
>JAZQWD010000136.1:0-14865 GCA_045632165.1 Acutalibacteraceae bacterium
ACGTTTTTATAAAAACCGCCACCGAAAGATTTTGCAATTTCATAAGCGTTAATACCGTCCGAAAATTCTTTAACGGTATCTCTTAAAGTAACTTTAATCATTTCATTTCCTCCTAAAAAATAAAAAACTTCGCCCCTATGAAAGGGACGAAGTATAATAATCTCCGCGGTTCCACCCAAATTCCGAAAAAATCGGCACTCGAATACCCTTAACGCGGGTTAAACGATTCGGGTTTTTGACCCCCGAACAACTCAAAGGCGGTTTCACTTAAAGCTTGTTTAACGGGCTTACAGCCGACGACCCGTATTCTCTTAAAACGGCACATTTAAGCTAATGTCCTTCTCAACGCTTTTACAAATTTTATAATACAACTTTATTTTATACGTGTCAAGTGTTTTTTACTTGAATAAAGCATATATATATGTTAAAATACTGTCGGTGATAAAATGATTTTTTCAAAAAAACCTACTTTTGATTGGCTTATTGTAGGACTTGGTAACCCAGGTCTTCAATACGAAAATACCCGTCATAACGTCGGCTTTATGACTGCCGACCTTTTAATGAAGCAAAATGACGGTGATTTTAATAAGCATAAATTTGAAGCCGTTTTCGGTGAGTGTGATATCGGTAAAAGCCGCGTGCTTGTCGCAAAGCCCCAAACCTATATGAATAATTCGGGGCGTGCCGTTACACAAATTGCCGCATTTTACAAAATACCTAAAGATAGAATTATCGTTATTTATGATGATATTTCACTTGACGTGGGCAAAATTAGAATGAGGCGAAACGGCAGTCACGGCGGTCACAACGGTATGAAGGATATTATTGAGCTTATGGGCGACAATAATATCGCACGTATTAAAATTGGTGTTGGACAAAAGCCACACCCCGATTATAACCTTGCTGATTGGGTGCTTTCAAAATTCCCCGACAGTGACAAAGAAAATCTTGATGCCGCTTTATTAAAAGCCACAAAAGCCGCAAAAGAAATTATTACAAAGGGTATTGATTCAGCAATGAATAAATACAATAATTAATATGAAGTTTATAAACGATGTTCTTAAAAACGACAGCGATTATAAATCTCTTTTAAATGACTGTGAAAAAGGGCGGTTGCCAACGTTATGCACTGGGCTATCAAACGTGCATAAATCGGCAATTATTTCAGCACTACACAGCCACACAAAAAAGAAAATCGCCGTCATCACTCCCGACGAAGCAAGCGCTGACGCAATACTGCAAGATTTACTTTCACTTAAAGTAAACGCGGTGAATTTTCCGTCGAGGGACTACTGCCTTTGCAACATACAAGGGTATTCAAAAGAATATGAACATAAACGCACCGACACCCTGTCTAAACTTTTAGGCGGGGGTTTTGACGTGCTTACATTATCTTTAGATGCTGCTTTACAGTATACCCTGCCACCCCAAAAGTTAAAAGATGCAAACTTTACTTTAAAAAGCGGTGACGTTATAGAAATTGCCGACCTTTGCGAAAAGCTTTTAAACGGCGGTTACACAAGAAGTGAGCTTTGCGACGGTACGGGTCAGTTTTCAATACGAGGCGGTATCTTTGATATCTACCCCGTAAACCAAAAAGACCCTGTTCGACTGGAATTTTGGGGCGATGAGATTGATAATATTTCATTTTTCGACACCGAAACTCAGCGCCGCACCGATATCGTAGATGAAATTGAAATAACCCCCGCTTGCGAGGTTATTTATAACCCTAACGAATTAATCGAAGCACTTAAAAAACTTTCAAAAAGCAAAAGTATAACCGAAAATCAGCTAAAGCAAATTGAAAAGGATATAAACGCGCTTGAAAATGGCATTTCAATTCAACCCGACCGTTATATACCCTTAATTTTTGACACCACAGTTTTCGATTATCTTAAGGATACTATTATAATTTTATCTGACAGCGTCAATATTTCGGAACGTTTTAAAAGTATTACCTCGCAAAATGAAATGGATACCGAAAACCTTTTGGAAGAGGGCTTCTTAAACAAGAAAACCGCCAAATTATGGCTTTCAAAAACCGAATTTTACGATAAATGTATTACCGCGGTTATTATGGATAATTTTGCGCGCGGCAGTTACGAAATAAACCCCAAAAACATTATAAACTTTAACCTTAAGCGTTCAACCGCCTGGAGTGGTGATATTAACGTTTTACTTGAGGATATTTCATACACTTTAGAAAATAAAGGTTGTTCCGTTATTTTAGCAGGTGAAACCCGCGCCGCAAGGGTGCTTACCGCCTCTTTGCAGGAAAAAGGAGTTAACGCACTTATAAGCGATAATCCCGAAATTAAAGCGGGTGCGGTTTTTGTAACAACAGGCGGACTTTCAGACGGGTTTGAAATTCCGTCACAAAGGTTTATTCTTATAACCCACCGCTATATTGCCGCCGACCGTAAACGCATTAAAAAGAAAGCCAAAAAGGGTCAAGAAATTGGCTCACTTGACGAGCTTAAAAAAGGCGATTACGTCGTTCACGAGGCACACGGTATCGGCATTTTTGACGGTATAAACCGCATTACAAACGGCGGTGTCACCAAAGATTATATTAAAATCAAATATGCTAAAAGTGACGTTTTATACGTACCCGTTACCCAGCTCGATTTAGTTTCACGTTATATCGGTGCCGCTACCGAAGATTCCCAAATTAAAATTAACCGCTTAGGCGGTACTGAATGGCAAAAAACACGCAAACGCGTTAAAGCCGCGGTCAAAGATATGGCAAAACAACTTACCGCCCTTTACGCAAAGCGAATGTCGGTTAAGGGTTATGCCTTTTCGCCCGATACCGATTTACAAAATGACTTTGAGCGAAGATTCGAATACGACGAAACCGACGACCAGCTTCGCTGCATAAACGAAATTAAAAACGATATGGAACGCGAAGTACCAATGGATCGTCTCTTATGCGGTGACGTTGGATTCGGCAAAACCGAGGTTGCGCTTCGTGCCGCATTTAAGTGCATAAGTGAAGGCAAACAATGCGCTTTGCTAGTGCCTACTACCATTTTAGCGCTTCAACACTATAACACTATTGTCCGCCGTTTTGGTGAAATGCCCGTAACGGTTAAACTTTTAAACCGCTTTGTACCGCCAAAGCAACAAGAAAAAATTTTAACCGATCTTAAATGCGGTCGACTTGATATGGTTGTAGGCACCCACCGACTCATTTCAAAGGACGTTAAATTTAAGGATTTAGGACTTGTTATAATCGACGAAGAACAACGCTTCGGTGTTGCTCAAAAGGAAAAATTTAAAGAGCTTTACCCATCTGTCGACATATTAACCCTGTCCGCCACCCCTATTCCCCGTACTTTGAATATGGCGATGTCGGGTCTTCGCGATATGTCAACCCTTGACGAAGCGCCGGGTGACCGCCACCCTGTTCAAACCTATGTTTTAGAGCAAAATATGGGTATTTTAACCGATGCAATACGAAAAGAAATACGCCGCGGTGGTCAGGTTTATTACCTACACAACAGTATTGACACTATCGACCGTTGCGCCGCGCGAATTAAGGCAAAAATACCCGAAATCAATATCGGTGTTGCTCACGGGCGAATGACCGAAGACGAACTTTCAAAGGTTTGGAAACAACTAATAGAACACGAAATTGATTTACTTGTTTGCACTACAATTATTGAAACGGGCGTAGACGTGCCGAATGCAAACACCCTTATTATCGAAAATGCCGACCGCATGGGGCTTTCGCAGCTACACCAATTACGCGGTCGTGTTGGCCGTTCTCCCCGCCGTGCTTATGCTTATTTTTGCTTTACGCCTAATAAGCAATTAAGCGATATTGCCTCTAAAAGATTGGAAGCAATAAGAGAGTATACCGAATTCGGCTCGGGCTTTAAAATTGCGATGCGCGACCTTGAAATTAGAGGCGCGGGCAGTATTTTAGGCGGCGAGCAACACGGTAATATGGAATCGGTCGGTTATGATATGTATTTAAAGCTTTTATCAGATGCGGTAAAGGAAGAAAATGGCATTATACCCGATGATGATATTCCCTGCACGGTTGACCTTAACGTTTCGGCGCATATTCCTGAAAGCTATATTTCGTCACTACCTGCGCGACTGGGCATTTATAAGCGAATTGCCGCAATAAGAAGCAATGATGATGCAAGCGATGTTATTGACGAGCTTTGCGACCGCTTTGGCGAACCGCCAAAGGCAGTTATGGGGCTTATTGATATTGCGATTTTGCGTAACAAGGCGGCAGACTGCAAAATTGCCGAAATCACCACAAACGGCAACCTTGCAATTTTAAAGATAAATTCCATAGAGCCGGCAGTTATGCAAAAGCTTTCCGAAAAGTACCAAAATCGCTTTATGCTTAACGTTACCGACAAGCCGGTATACACCATACGCCTTTTAAAAGACCAAAAGTTATCTGATTTTGTTACCGAATTAATTAATGCATTATAATTTATAAAATTTTTGTAGACTTTTTAATAGATATAATATATAATAGATATATTGTAAAAAATCTTCGGAGGATTAAAAATGAAGTTAATTAAAAAAGTTTTAGCTATTACCCTCGTTTTAATTATGGCTTTTTCAGTAACTGCTTGCCATAAAAAAGACGAAATTGCCGTTACAGTAAACGGCTTCGAGTACACCTCAGCTTACTATATGTGCGCTCTTATTAACGCATACAGCGAAGGTCAAACCGAAGTTCAAACCGCTTTAGGCGACAAATTTAAAGCCGACACCGATTATTTCAAGCAAAATATAGGCGGTAAAAAGTTTGAAGAATGGGTTAAGAACCGCGCTATTGAAATTTTGGAAGAAATCGGCACTTATCAAAAGCTCTGTAAGGATGCTAAGATTGAGCTTGATGATAAAATGATGTCAGATGCTCAAAATATGGCTTACTATATGTGGGCATATTATGGCTACGGTCAACTTTTCGAACCTAACGGTGTAAGCTTTAACACCTACTTACAATTCACAGTTGATTCTTACTATACCGAACTTTACTTCGACCACGTTTACGGCGAAGACGGTAAAAAAGAAATCGCTTCTGCTGACGTTGAAGCAAAGCTTTATAAGGATTTCTTAATTGCTGATTTACTTGAAGTAACCTTCGATAAGGAAACTGATAAGGAAAAGGAAGAAATCAAGAAAAAGCTTGACGGTTATCTTAAAGACCTTCAAGAAGGCAAAAAAACCTTTGAAGAAGTTTATAACGACTACAATAAGGTAGAAGAAGAAAAAGAAGAAGATAAAGAAGAACACGATCACGATCATGAAGATGCCGAAACTGATAAGGACACAACCGAAACAGATAAGGATGAAGCAAATAAAGAGGAAGAAAAAGAATTAGAACCTCTTGATAAGTATGCTCAAATTCTTGGTGCTAAAGACACCGGTTATGACCACGATCAATTTGACACCGTTTCAAAAATGGCTGTTAACGAAGTTAAGCTTATCACTAAGGATAACAAAGCTGGTTATATTTTAGTTGTTAAGAAGGACATTAAGGCAGACCCCTACTATCGTGAAAATTTAGATTCTGTTGTTCGTCACCTCTTAAAGGATACTGAATTTAATAAAGACATGGCAGAACAGTTCAAGACCGCTAAAACCGATATTAGCAAATACGCTGTAAATCGTTTTAAGGTTAAGAAGATTAAAGAACCTACTTATTAAAAAAGCAACCTCGCCTAACGGCGAGGTTATTTTTTTGTTATAAATCGGTATTCAAATTATAGTTTGTCGGGCTAACGCCCAAAAGAATAAATAATAAAGAAGAAATAAAAAATAAAATACCCAAGGAAAACCTTGGGTACCTTACTTTAAATGTCTATGACGCTTATGCCCATTCATCGGTGGGTAAGTCAGTGCTGCCTTCGCCGCCTTGATCAGGTTCAACGGGGCTAGTAGCGATAACGTCCATAGCTTCGAACTTAATGAGTTCAACTTCAGGTGTTACGAATTTCATTGTAATCTATCCTCCTTCTGTAATACATATGCATATGTGGAAACACCGATTTAACGCAGAATATGTAAAGAGAAACAAATCTGCACGGTGTAATTCCCATAAAAAACACTTTTTAGAAAACTACCAATAATAATTTACTATCATAATTTTACCACACTATATAAAGTTTAGCAACCTTTTTTTGAAAGTTTGTGAAAAATGCCGATTTTGCCAGTTACAGTTTGTGCAATTATAATTGCGAGTGCAAAATAGCCCAAACCCGAAAATCCAAAAAATTCTAATCCCAAAAATAATGCCGCAACCATACATTTTGTACCTGCACAAAATGCGGTAACCATACCAAGTGCCGCACCAAAAGCAGAAGGCAATCCAATAAGGGTACTAACCGCCGAACCAAGTGTTGCACCTATAAAAAGCGCAGGAACAATTTCTCCGCCCTTAAAACCTGCTGCATCGGTAATTGCAGTAAATACAATTTTTAAAGCAAACGCCCACAAAACAGTCTGTCCGCCGTCAAGTACATACTCAATTATATGCATACCGCTACCGTTATAGTCGTTATTACCTACAATTATTGTAAGTAATATTATTACACCTGCGCCAATAACAATCCTCAAGTACGAATTTTTAAAAAGTCGATGTAATAAAATTTCAGTTCCTTCAATTGCGAAACAAAATATAACGCACCCTGCAGAACAAATTAAAATCAGCAAAACAATTTTCAAGAAATTAACTCCGCTAAATTGCGGTAAATTGCCAATTGAAAATCTTTCGGGATGAACACCCAAAAGCAATGAAACACAATAAGCACCGACCGTAGATATTGTAAGCGGTAAAATTGCTTTTATATAAAATTTTCGACTTACAAACACAATTTCCAGACCGAATGCAATAGCAGTAAGCGGCAACGTAAAAACGGAAGCAAATACTGCCGACATACCGCATAGCAGTAAAATTTTATATTTTTCGCCCTGTAATTTTAAGGAACGCGAAACAAATGAACCCATACTGCCACCAATTTGCAGGGCAGCACCTTCCTTACCTGCAGAACCGCCAAAAAACTGAGTAATAACCGTTCCCACAAAAACCGCAGGAGCTAAACAAAAATTAATGTTATCATTCGTTTTAATCGCATTGAAAACACAGTGTATATCGGCTTTATTAAGCTTTAAAACCTTGTAAATTAAAACGGTTAACAAGCCACCAAGCGGTAAAAGAAATACTACCCAAGTATTTTGGCTAAAAATAGTATTGGCAAATTTAAGAGCATAACAAAACAAAGCGCCCACACCACCACACAAAACCGCGGTTAACACTGCGCCTAAAAGCAAAAGTAGATATTCTTTTTTAGCATTCACTTTTTCCATTTTGTTTTCTCCTTAATATGATTTTACATTATACTACCAATAATTTGCTTACTGTTGATCCTAAAAACTTTTAATTCACCATCAAATGCATTACCCTTGTGAATGGGGTTTAAATAATCAGTTTTATTGTTCATTTAAAACACCTTACGGTAATTTTTGAGTTAATTATAGCATTTAAGAAAGAAAAGTCAACACTTCGGTTGTATATTTTATGTTCTTGTGTTAAAATGTAATATATTAAAGAAGGAGTGTTTCTTATGAAAACAAAGCTTTCACCCCGCTTTTGGTGTGCGGTTACCCTTTTCAGCTTGATTGGACAAGTTGCTTGGGTTGTCGAAAATATGTATTTTAACGTTTTTATTTATAAAATGTTTAACGCATCCGCCAACGATATTGCTTTAATGGTTGGCGCATCAGCCGTTGCCGCTACCATAACAACAGTATTTATGGGTGCACTTTCCGACCGAATAGGCAAGCGCAAATTATTTATTTGCGGCGGTTACATACTTTGGGGTATTTCAATTTTTAGTTTTGTGCTGATTAGAACCGATATTATAGGAAAGTTATTCCCCGCTACCGTCGGTATTACCTCGCTGTGCGTCACTTTTGTTATTATTATGGACTGTGTTATGACCTTCTTCGGCTCTACCGCAAACGATGCCGCTTTTAACGCTTGGCTTACCGATTCGACTGATAAAACCAACCGCGGCACAGTAGAAGGCATTAACGCAATGATGCCACTTGTTGCAATTTTGGTGGTTTTTGGCGGATTTATGTTTTTCAATTTAGAAAAAGCCACAAGTTGGACGCTTATATTCACAATAATCGGTATTGTAGTTACTATTATTGGTGTTTTGGGTATTTTTCTTATTAAAGACACACCGATAGAAAAACCGTCACAAGGGTATTTTGGTTGCATTTTTTACGGCTTTAGACCCAAAACAATTAAAAACAATATTTTACTTTATATAACCCTTGCGGCATTTGTTATTTTTAATACTTCAATTCAAACTTTTATGCCCTACCTGATTATCTATTATGAAAAATCTCTCGGTATGACTGATTACGTTTTTATTATGGCACCCGCGATTATTATTGCCGCTATTGTTACCGCATTTTGGGGCAGAGTTTACGATAAAAAGGGCTTCACCTTTTCGGGTAGTATAGCGCTTTTGTCACTAGGTCTCGGTTATATAATTTTATTCTTTACAAAAACCACCTTGCCCGTATTTATCGGTTCATTGTTTATGATGTGCGGTTACCTTTCAGGCATGGCTGTCTTCGGTGCAATGATTAGGGACAACACCCCCGAAAACAAAGCGGGTATGTTCCAAGGGCTTCGTATTTTTGCACAGGTGCTCATCCCCGGTATAATCGGTCCTGCAATCGGCTCGGCGGTGCTTAAAAATGCCGAAACAATACTCAACAACGACGGTACAACCTCGTTCTTACCAAACGAAAATATCTTCTTGGCATCTTTAGTTGCCATTGCTTTACTTGTTCCCTTTTTATTCATTATTAACAAGAAAAAGGATTGATTAAATGAAACCCGATTTTGAAACCCTTTATACACCTTTTGAAAAAGCTTTTAACCCTGATAAACCGTGGGACGTTTATCCTCGCCCGCAGTTTAAACGCGCAAGCTTTATTAACCTTAACGGCAAATGGAATTTAGAAATAAAACGTCACAACCAATCGGTTTACAAAGGTGAAATTATTGTACCCTTTCCCCTTGAAAGCCGCCTTTCGGGTGTTGATTTTATAAAACAAACAAACGACCTGCTTGTTTACACCAAAACCATTATGTATAACCCTATTGAAAAGGATATTTTACTGCATTTTGGCGCGGTTGACCAAGAGTGTAAGATTTATATTAATAACGAGCTTGTAGGCGAAAATATTGGCGGTTACCTTCCCTTTTCATTCAACGTAACTAAAGCTTTGAAGCGTGGCGAAAACGAATTTAGGGTTGAGGTTATCGACCGCCTTAATACCGATTTGGCTTACGGTAAGCAATGCAAAAAACGTGGCGGTATGTGGTATACCGAAACAAGCGGTATTTGGCAAACCGTATGGCTTGAAGAAGTGCCAAAAAATTATATTAAAGCAATTAAAGTCACCCCCGACCTTACCGGCTTTGATATATCTGTAGAGGGCGGAGAAACCGAAAAAGCGCTATATATTAACGGTAAAAAGTATTGCTTTACGGGTGAAAGTGCAAGAATTGAGATTGAAAACCCAATAAACTGGACACCCGAAAATCCACACCTTTACGATTTCACCTTAATTAGCGGTGCCGACGAAATTAAATCATACACAGCACTTCGCACTGTTGAAGTAAAAGATAATAAAATCTTACTAAACGGCAAACCGTATTTCTTCCATGCACTTTTAGACCAAGGATATTTTAGCGACGGCATTTATACCCCCGCTACACCAAAAGCTCTTGAAAATGATATTTTAAAAATGAAAGAATGTGGCTTTAACACACTTCGCAAACACATCAAGATTGAACACGAGCTTTTCTATTACTATTGCGATAAAATTGGTATGGCGATTTTCCAAGACCTTGTAAACAGCGGTAAATATAGCTTTTTAATCGATACAGCATTGCCTACAATAGGTCTAAAAAAAGGCATTACCCATAAGGCAACACCTTTTAGACGCGAACAATTTATTAAAAATTCAGAAGATACACTTAACCTTTTGTATAACCACCCTTGTGTTGTTTATTACACCCTTTTCAACGAGGGGTGGGGACAATTTGATGCCAAAAATCTTTACAAAATGATGAAGAATATTGACCCCACCCGTGTATGGGATGCAACGTCGGGTTGGTTTCAAACAGGGATGAGCGACGTTTTGTCGGAACACATTTATTTTAAACCGCTTAAATTTAAACCCGATAATCGCCCACTTGTGCTTTCGGAATTTGGGGGTTATTCTTCAAAAATCACAGACCATTCATTTAACAAAACCAAGACCTACGGCTATAAATTCTTTAGCGATAACGAAGAATTTAAATTATCGCTTTTAAAGCTTTATTATGACGAGGTTATCCCCGCAATTAAAAAGCACGGTCTTTGTGCCACAGTTTTAACACAGGTAAGTGACGTTGAAGACGAAACTAACGGTCTTTTAACATACGACCGACAGGTTCTAAAGGTTGACCCTAAGGAAATGTGTGAAATGGCAAAAGCATTATTTAGCGCATATGAAGAATTTGTAAAATAAATTGGGAGTGTTTGCGGACAGTCCGGGAGGCCTGTCCCTACAATGTGCAACCAATCCTACCTCCCCGATAAACTATAATTTGAAAGGTAAAATATGGCTAATATTATTAAAATTAATGATATAAACGCAAAAGAACTTAATATTTACGCCCGTCTTACCGAGGCGCAGCTTAAGAAAAACGAAGGTGTATTCGTTGCCGAAAGCGTAAAGGTTATAAAGGTTGCGCTCCAAAAGGGTTTAGTGCCGATTAGTTTTTTAATGGAAGAAAGGCAAATTGACGGTATTGGTAAAGAGTTAATTGACGGTTGTCCAGATGTGCCGGTATATACAGCATCAAGAGAAGTGCTTAGTGCCCTTACAGGTTTCGAACTCACCCGTGGTCTGCTTTGCGCAATGAAGCGCCCCGAAAATGCTGCACTTGAAGATGTGCTAAAAAATGCAAAACGGATTGCGGTGCTTGAGAGACTGAGTGATGCAATGAATGTTGGTGCAATTTTTCGCAGCGCTGCTGCTTTGGGTATAGATGCGGTGTTGCTTTTTAATAATTGCAGCGAACCGCTTAACCGCCGCACCGTAAGGGTTAGTATGGGCAGTGTTTTCTTGGTGCCGTGGGCATTTTTTGATAAAGAAAGCTTTCCAAACCCCGAAAATGCGGTTGAATATTTAAAGCAAAACGGTTTTACAACCGCCGCTTTGGCTTTAAAGGACGACACGATAAATATTAATAACCCGATTTTGCAAAACAGCGAAAAATTGGCATTGTTTTTGGGTGCCGAGGGTGACGGTTTAAGCGATGAAACCATAAATTCTTGCGATTATACCGTAAAAATTCCGATGTATCACGAGGTAGATTCCCTAAATGTCGCCGCCGCAGCGGCAGTTGCTTTTTGGGAACTTTCGAATAAATAAGATTAAAAAAAGACGGCGAAAGCCGTCTTTTCTTATATATTGAGTTATACATTAAATATTATTTATTTTCACCATAAAAAATATTTTCAAAACTTGTATTTAATATTTCTTTTATTAAAATAATTTCATCAGGATATAAATGCCTTTGACCAACTTCGATTTTTGCCACAGCACTTCTTGTAATATCGCAACCATTGAGTTGCAATTTAGCAGCAAGCGTTTCCTGTGTCATATTTTGTTCTTCTCTAATTTGTCGGATGTTTTTTCCTATTTTCAGTTCAATTTCAGCGTTCATTTATCTATTCTCTTTTGCACTTATTTAAGAACAAACTTCTTGACAATATTATATTATTATGTTATCCTAATTATGCACTTATATAGGTGCAATATATTTTATTTTTTTAGGGGATGCTTTATGGGTGACGATTATTTTGAAAAAATGCTAGATAATTATACAGACTCTTCTTGCAATCCAAATTTAGATTTTTCTATGACTCGCGAGGAAAGAGAAGAGGAATTAAGAGAAAAGAAAGCACAAGAACAAATTATGGCGGAACTTTTTGAAGACGATATGCGTAAAGAATTTCCTAATTATTATAATAATGAATATCGTCCGAGTAGAAATCCTTCCTTTATGGGATGTCTAGCATATCTTATTTTTCAAGGTTTAATATTACTAATTATATTGCTAATATCTCAACAATGACAATAAGATAAGAATAAAGCAAGTGGACGTTTCTATGTGTTAAATAAAATTAAGACGGCGATTATTCGCCGTCTTTTTTGCATTGTGTACCGTCGTGCTTGATTTCGTAATTCTTTTTATAAATTAAATCCTCAATAAACACAAACTCATACCCCTCGTCTTTGAGACATTTTAAAATGTTGGGGAGGGCTTCGGGGGTGTGGTCAGCATCGTTGTGGAAAAGTACGATACTACCGTTTTTTACTTTACTTGTCACCCGCTTACAGATACTGTCGGCGGTGGCGTAGTCTTTCCAATCGAGAGAGTCAACATACGAAACAAAAGTAATATTATATTTATAATGCAATCGGCATACTTTTTTTGTATGCCGATTATTTCTACTCTAATATGTATAATTCACTCAAAGCTCTTGTATATGCTATATATCTTTCGTTTTTATTCATATCATTATCATAAACAAAAACGGTGTCATATTCCAGGCCCTTTGCTTGTCTTACTGTTAATACATTGGCTTTATTTGTTGCTGACAAATCATTGAATGAACAGAATTCTTTGATGTCATTTGGAATAAGGTTGTAATCATTACATATTATAGCGGTCCGATTGCCAAGTATTAAATTGAGTAAAACTTTCCAAATCAATGTTTCATGGGATATTTTTTCAACCTCTTTAGTTTTTAAACCGAAGGATAAATTAGACATAGAAAGCTTTTGGTTATAGAACTGTATAATTTCTTCGCTATTTCTATAATTCTCATTTAGAACAAACTTTTCTGCTTGAATATACTTTAATAAATAATCCCAATCTTCAATATTGCAACCACTTGGTATTTGTTGATTTATATCGCCATATACATTCAATTTTACATTATTGCGATTTATTCTTAACATTAAACCATATTGTAATAAAGAAATGTCTTGTCCTTCGTCAACACATAAATATGTGTCTTGTTGGCTACTATTTAAAGGACCATAATACAAGAATAATGCTAAAACTTTTGAATATAGTATGGAATCTGTAAGTGGCATATGAATAGTTTTGCTGTTCTCTTTTCTGTCCGAAACCTTAATATCTCCCAAACCAAAACTACATAGTGCTTCCTCAATAGCATTATCAATTTTTCTTATACTACCTTCCTTTTTTTGAGTGCTGCCGTCTTCCTTTTTAATCGTACCATCTTGTGTATAGGCAAGATTTTTGGGTATTTTTTCTATTGATGTTTTTAGTTCGTTGGCGAATTCTTTTGAATAAATAATTTCTCTAACATCCTTTGAAAAGTCATCCGTTAATAAATCTTCCAAACTATAAGGCATATCTTCGTTTTTGGCCGTATGTGTAATTCTATATCTTGATATAACATCAATCCAATACTCGCCAATAGTCATTTTAGGTATTTGTTCTATATGAAGATTCTTTGATAACTCATCAATAAATAGATTGAAATTACTATTTGGTGTAATGATTTTTACTCTTTTGTAATCCATATTAGGATTATTAAACTTCATATTTGCAAGTCTATGTAACAATATCATTGTTTTACCACTACCTGCACAACCTTGAACTAATAAATTCTTTTGAAAATCATAATCAATAATAGTATTTTGATTTAATTGAATAGAACGAATAATATTAGTAATATTCTTTTCGCCTTTCTTTTCTTCAAGAACTTTTAAAAGATATAAGTCTGTTATCTTCTCTCTTGTGGCGTCAGAATTAATATTAAACTCGTCATAAATATTTATTAGTTCACTATCCTTTATGTCAATGTTTCGCCTTAACTGTATTTCATAAAGGGTTCCATTGTATCTAAAGGATGAAAGTCTTTTTTCTCTGTATCTTCTGCCAACTTCAGACCATACTGAAGATACGGAGCAAGAACTATCTTTGCTATTATAAGGTTCTTCACCAATATAAACAGTGCTTATTCCCTCAAATGCTTTTGTGTCCATTCTTGCATAATAAGGTCGCTTTTTTATGTTTTGTAAAAGAAAAATCTTATCTTGTTTTTGGCGGTTTTTGCCTGTCGTTTCTCTCCATTCATTTTTTTGGTCAAAGTCCATCCACCAAGTTTCTTTTTCAACTTCTTTAATGCCATTTGAAGTTTCAACAATGTCATTATCAATAGATATTTTAACATTTTCAAGATGTTTCTTTTCTTGATTGAAATGTTCATTATATGCGCTATCGTCTTTTATAAAATCGTCTTCAGTAGGTGTCGAATAATATTGCTCGTTTGCATTGACCTTTTTCCCTTTTGCTATATCATAAATATAGTTAGCCAACTCAAAATTTTTTATACCACATGAACCACTATAAAACACATCGCCTAATTCATTCAAGTTTTCAAAACTTTTATTTGTGTAGGTCTTTTTAGTAAGATTTATTATTTTATTGACATCAACATACTTTTCGCCTTTGCGATTATATCCGTTGGAATTATATCCATTTATATCATAGCCGTCACGGTCATAACCGTTAATATTAAAACCTTCGATATTATAACCTTCAATATCGAAGCCTTCCTTATCATAGCCTAATCTATTAAATCCGCTGATATTATATCCGTCATCATTAAAACCTTGGCGGTCATATCCACCTTTATCAAAACCGTTTATATCATATCCATTCTTGTCAAAACCTAAAGAATTAAAGCCACTTATATTGAAGCCTTG
>JAZQWD010000137.1:0-6372 GCA_045632165.1 Acutalibacteraceae bacterium
CGCGCAAATCGGGATATTTCGCACCGTCAGCGGGATAAATACCGCAGAAAACAACGGGGTTTACCTTACGATAACCCTCAAGCGGTTGGGGTGTAGGATTATCAGCCAAAGTGATAGTATCGCCAACACGTGCTTCACTAACAGTTTTAATAGAAGCCGCCAAATAACCAACCTCGCCTGCCTCTAAAACGTCGCAGGGTTCAAGTGAGGTTGCGCGCTTACGACCAAGTTCAACAATATCAAACTGTGCGCCGGTAGCCATCATTTTAATAACGTCACCGCTTTTAATTTTACCGCTTACAACACGGAAATAAACGATAACACCCTTATAAGGGTCATAATAAGAGTCGAAAATCAAAGCCGAAAGAGGTGCTTCACGGTCACCCTTAGGCGCGGGAATTTCGGTAACGATTTTTTCAAGTACTTCTTCTATATTAATACCTGTTTTAGCCGAAATTAAAGGCGCATTATCGGCAGGAATACCGATAACATCTTCAATTTCACCCTTTACTCTTTCGGGTTCTGCAGAAGGTAAGTCAATTTTATTAATAACGGGTAAAATTTCAAGCCCGTGGTCAACTGCTAAATAGGTATTTGCAAGGGTTTGCGCCTCTATGCCCTGACTTGCATCAACGATAAGCACCGCGCCCTCGCAAGCGGCGAGAGAACGTGAAACCTCGTAGTTAAAGTCAACGTGACCGGGGGTGTCGATTAAATTTAATTCATAACGTTCGCCATCGTTGGCATCATAATAAAGGGTAACCGCATGCGCCTTAATGGTAATACCGCGTTCCCTCTCTAAATCCATACTGTCGAGAATTTGTTCTTCCATATCGCGGCTTGCAACCGATTGGGTATGTTCAAGCAAACGGTCTGCCAAAGTAGACTTACCGTGGTCAATATGGGCAACGATACAAAAATTCCTAATTTTATCAAGCGGAAATGACACTTACATTTCTCCTTATTCCATAATTTAATACATTGTAACACATAATTTTAAAATTTACAATTATTTCTTCAAAATCGGGTTAATTTTCTTGACAATATATATTTAGTATGATAAAATATACTGAAATTTGGGCAAATTCTAAGGAGTGTTTTCTGTGACAGTTAAAAACGCGATGGTTTATATAGATAAACAATTCGTTTCACAGGACTTTTCATTTCCTAAAGGCGTTACTATTTCCAATTTTAATAATTTGGTTGTTTTACCGGCTTTTTGTGATGTACACGTACATTTACGAGAGCCGGGTTTTTCATATAAAGAAACAATTTTAACCGGCACAAAAGCGGCGGCACGCGGTGGGTATAGCGATATTTGTTCAATGCCTAACCTAAACCCCGTACCCGATACTGTAGATAATTTAAATATGCAGTTGGACATAATAAAACGTGACGCGGTTATAAACGTACACCCCTACGCTTCAATAACTATGGGTCAAAAGGGTGAAGAATTAACCAACTTTGAAAAATTAGAAAAAGCTTTCGCCTTTTCGGATGACGGTCGCGGTGTACAAAGCAAAGAATTAATGCGAGAGGCAATGATAAACGCAAAAGCTTTAAATAAAGTTATTGTTGCCCATTGTGAAGATAATTCATTACTTTACGGCGGTTATATTCACGACGGCGAATATGCTAAAGCGCATAACCATAAGGGTATATGCAGTGAAAGTGAGTGGGGACCGATAAAGCGCGATTTAGAATTAGCGAAAGAAATCGGCTGTAAATACCACGTTTGCCACATTTCAACAAAAGAAAGTGTTGATTTAATACGAAAGGCCAAGGCAGACGGCGTTGACGTTACTTGTGAAACCGCACCGCATTACCTTGTATTTAACGATATGGATTTAATAGAGGACGGGCGTTTTAAAATGAACCCGCCGATAAGAAGCGAAGCCGACCGTTTAGCGCTGATTGAGGGCATAAAGGACGGCACTATTGATATGATAGCCACCGACCACGCGCCCCACAGTGCGGAAGAAAAATCAAAAGGTCTCAGTAAAAGTGCTTTCGGTGTTGTCGGTATAGAAACGGCTTTTCCTGTAATGTATACCCACCTTGTAAAAACGGGCATAATTACTTTAGAAAAGCTTGTAGAAATTATGGCAATAAACCCGCGTGAACGCTTCGGCATTAAAGCTAGCGGTATAACCGTGTGGGATTTAGAAAAAGAAATAACAGTTAATACGGCCGATTTTCTTTCAATGGGCAAAGCAACACCATTTGAAGGTATGAAGCTGTACGGTGAATGTATATTTACCGAATTAGACGGTAAAGTAGTTTACGTAAAAGATTAAGAGGGAGAAAGAAAAATGGCAAAAAGAACAGACTTGAAGAAAATTTTAATCATTGGCTCAGGCCCTATCGTTATCGGTCAGGCGGCTGAATTTGACTATGCAGGCACACAAGCGTGTCTTGCGCTTAAGGAAGAAGGTTATGAAGTTATACTTTGTAACTCTAACCCCGCTACCATTATGACCGACACCTCTATCGCTGATAAGGTTTATATGGAGCCCCTCACCCTCGAATTTATGGCAAAGGTTATCCGTTTTGAGCGCCCCGATGCTATTGTTCCCGGTATCGGCGGTCAAACAGGTCTTAACCTTGCAATGCAGCTTGAAGAAAAGGGCATTTTAAAAGAATGCGGTGTTGAACTTCTCGGCACCTGCAGTGAAAGTATCGAACGTGCTGAAGACCGCGAGCTTTTCAAAGAACTTTGCGAATCTATCGGCGAGCCGACTATTCCCTCTCAAATAACCTATAATCTTGAAGAAGCAAAAAAGGCAGCTAGTGATATCGGCTACCCTGTTGTTTTGCGCCCTGCATTTACCTTAGGCGGTACAGGCGGTGGCTTTGCTTATAACGAAAAAGAACTTATCGAAATTGGTATGAATGCCTTTAAGTTATCCCCCGTTCATCAGGTTCTTATTGAAAAGAGCGTTAAGGGCTATAAGGAAATCGAATTCGAAGTTATGCGTGACGGCAGTGACAAGGCAATCACCATTTGCGGTATGGAAAATATCGACCCCGTTGGCGTTCATACAGGTGACTCTATCGTTGTAGCGCCCATTATGACACTAAATGATCACGACCTTAAAATGCTTAACGACAGCGCGATTAAAATTATTCGCGAGTTAAAGATTGAAGGCGGCTGTAACGTACAGTTTGCAAAACACCCCGACACAAGCGAATATTATTTAATTGAAGTAAACCCCCGCGTTTCACGTTCTTCTGCTTTGGCTTCAAAGGCAAGCGGTTACCCTATTGCGCGCGTTACCGCTAAAATCGCGGTTGGTATGACCTTAGACGAAATTAAAATTGCTAATACCAACGCTTCTTTCGAGCCCCAGCTTGATTACGTAATTGCAAAATTACCCCGTTTTCCCTTTGATAAGTTTAATACCGCTTCAAACGTGCTTGGCACACAAATGAAGGCAACAGGCGAAGTAATGGGCATTGGCTCAACCTTAGAAGAATCTCTCTTAAAGGGTACACGCTCACTTGAAATTGGTATTAACCACCTTTACCACCACAAGTTTGACAATATGAGCGATAACGAGCTTCGTGAGTATATTAGCGAATTCCGCGACGATAACCTTTTCGCTATTGCCGAGCTTATTTACCGCGGTGCTACCGTTGAAGAAATTCACGAAATTACAAAAATTACTGCTTTCTTCCTTGAAGCAATCAAGCGCATTATTGATATGGAAGTAAAGCTTAAGGAAAACCGCAATAATCTTGAGGTTTTAACAGCCGCTAAGAAAATGGGCTTTAGCGATAAATACGTTGCCCGTATGTGGGAATGCAGCGAGCTTGACGTTTACAACTTCCGTAAAGCAAATAAGCTTTTCCCCGCTTTCCGTATGGTTGACACCTGCCACACAGGCGCATATATTCCTTACTTCTATTCTTCTTACACAGGCGAAAACACCTCAATTTTAACCGATAAAAAGAAGATTGTTGTTTTAGGCGCTGGTCCTATCCGTATAGGTCAGGGTGTTGAATTTGACTATTCAACCGTTCACGCTGTTACCACAATTAAAAATTCGGGCTATGAAGCAATCATTATAAACAACAACCCCGAAACCGTTTCTACCGACTATACAACAGCCGACAAGCTTTATTTTGAACCCCTCACCCCCGAAGACGTTATGAATATTATTGACTTCGAAAAGCCCGAGGGTGTTATTGCGTCGCTCGGCGGTCAAACCGCAATTAACCTTGCCGAACCTCTCCGCGACCGTGGTGTTAAAATTATCGGTACTGACTGCGATGCAATCGAACGCGCCGAAAACCGCGACAGCTTTGAAAAGATTTTGAAAGAACTTGATATACCGCAACCCCAAGGTAAGGCAGTTACAAAAATTGAAGACGGTATTAAAGCAGCGGCTGAAATCGGTTATCCCGTACTTGTTCGCCCCTCATTCGTACTTGGCGGTCGTGCAATGCAGATTGTTGCCGACGAAAATCAACTTCGTAAATACCTTAAAACTGCGGTTGAAATTGATGAAGACCGTCCCGTTTTGGTTGATAAGTATATTCAAGGTAAAGAGGTTGAAGTTGACGCTATTTGTGACGGTGTTGACGTATTTGTTCCAGGTATTATGGAACTTGTTGAAAGAACAGGTATCCACAGCGGTGACTCTATAAGTGTTTACCCCACCTTTAGTATTTCTGATAAAGTAAAGGGTACAATATTACAGTACGCTAAAAAATTGGGTCTTGGTATCGGCATTATCGGTCTTTTTAATATTCAGTTTATCGTTGATGAAAGCGAAAACGTTTATATTATCGAGGTTAACCCCCGTTCTTCACGTACCGTACCGTTCCTTTCAAAATCAACAGGTTACTCACTTGCTGATATTGCAACCGAAGTAATCTTGGGCAAATCTCTTAAGGAACAAGGTATTTTCGACCTCTACCCCGAAGAAAAGAAGCGTTGGTACGTTAAAGTTCCCGTATTCTCGTTTAATAAAATCCGCGGTCTTGACGCTTACCTCTCACCCGAAATGAAGTCAACAGGTGAAGCAATCGGCTATGACGATAAACTCAACCGCGCACTTTCTAAAGCGCTTCAAGCAAGCGGTATGAAGGTACAAAACTACGGCACAGTATTCGTTACTATCGCTGATAAGGATAAGGAAGAAGCGTTACCACTTGTTCGCCGTTTCTATAACCTCGGCTTTAATATTGAAGCAACAAGAGGTACTGCAAAATTCTTAAAAGAAAACGGCATTAACACCCGCATACTCAAGAAAATTCACGAAGACCCCGACGAAATTCGCGATGCAATCCGTCAAGGTCACATTGCTTACGTTATCAACACAAAGGATATTTCTTCAGGTAACGTTGAAAGCGACGGTCACCAAATCCGCGCCTTTGCTACTGAAAACAATGTAACAATCTTTACCGCGCTTGATACTGTTCGCGTACTTTTAGACGTTTTGGAAGAAACTACACTTACTATTTCAACTATTGATGCTTAAGGTGAAAACTTATGACAAAACAGGGAATTTATAAAATTCTTTATAACTACGCGCTGACCGACACGGTTTACAGTATGGTGCTCGAGGGTGACACCTCGGCACTTATTGCGCCCGGTCAGTTTGTAAACATTAAATTAGAGGGCAAATTTTTACGCCGCCCTATTTCGGTGTGCGACTATAACGACAAAACCATAACCATTATTTATAAGGTTGTGGGCGAAGGCACCGCGCAAATGGCAAAAATGAAGGCTGGGGAAGAGCTTGACCTTCTCA
Organism: Acutalibacteraceae bacterium; assembly: GCA_045632165.1. GTDB lineage: Bacteria > Bacillota > Clostridia > Oscillospirales > Acutalibacteraceae > UBA737. The sequence goes on from JAZQWD010000137.1 coordinate 5,760, forward strand.
CAGGGCTTGGCAACGGCTTCAACCCCGAAGTAGACTGCCAAAAACCGCTTCTTATCGGCGGCGGCGTAGGTATTCCCCCTATGTACAACCTTTGTAAAGAGCTTTTGAAATTAGGCAAAACCCCAACCGTTATACTTGGCTTTAACACAAAAAACGAAATTTTTTACGACAAGGCTTTTGAAATGCTTGGCGTAAAGGTTATTATCACTACTGTTGACGGCAGCGCAGGTGTTAAGGGCTTTGTTACCGACGCTATGGGCGACGATTACGACTATTTCTTTACCTGCGGCCCTATGCCTATGTTTAAGGCAATTGAAAGGGTTGCAAAAACAAGCGGTCAGTTCAGCTTTGAGGAAAGAATGGGTTGCGGCTTTGGCGCTTGTATGGGCTGTAGCTGCAAAACCAAGTACGGCAACAAGCGTATTTGTAAGGACGGCCCCGTGCTTTACAGGGAGGAAATTATATGGTAAACACAAAAGTTAATCTTTGCGGTATTACACTTGACAACCCCGTAATTCCCGCAAGCGGTACCTTTGGCTTCGGTTACGAATTTGCCGACCTTTACGATATAAACCGCCTTGGCACCTTTTCCTTTAAAGGCACCACCAAGGAT
>JAZQWD010000138.1:0-9470 GCA_045632165.1 Acutalibacteraceae bacterium
AAAGAAGACGTTGTATCTGCCGATAAGGCGTTTCCCGTTTTGCACGAAATTTATAGAAATGAACGACAATCGGTAGCGGTAGATTTAAGGTTTTCGGCAAAGGCGGGCGAAGAAATTACATTAACCTTAACCGACAGCAAAAATACAGTTTTGGTCAAGGGTACTGTACCCGATTTTGCCCAAAATAAAGCAGCCGATAAGGAAAGCGTGCTTAAAAATCTTAACAAATTCGGCGGTACACCTTATTATTTAAATAATAGCGAAATTGTTTTAGACGAAGGTCTTTTCTTGCGTGCGGGCGAGCTTAACGAATTAAGACGTGCTGCGGTAGAATTACTAAATAATAAACGAAGCGAAGTAAAACGTGAAATTAGTGATTTTGCTTATCAAAATAATCTAACCGATAGCGGTCATAAATTAAAGGCGGATATTTACATCCGTTTAGAAAATGCCGACCAAATTCCCGCTGATTTAAGGGGTATATCAGCGGTTATATTACCGCTTGAAAATGATTTCCCGATAATAGACGGTGTTAAATGTATTGCCGAAATTTCGCGAGGAATTATTAGCGAGCAAGCTATAATAAACCGCCTCGAAAAATTCAAAGCAAACGGGGTAAATATTGCCCTTTGCGGTAATTTATCGGCAGTTAAAATTGCTAAAGATTGCGGCTTTGAGATTTTGGCTGATACGGGGCTTAACGTTTATAACAGCAATTCGGCAAGCGAAGCTAAAAATATGGGCTGTACCGCGGCGGTATTGTCGACTGAAATGCTTATTCAGGATGCAACAGCATTAAAATCACCTATATATAAAGGTATTGTAAGCTATGGCAATATACCGCTTATGCTATTTAAAAATTGCCCGATTAAAAACGGTAAAAGCTGCAGTGAATGTAACAAAGACGGCGTTTTAGTTGACCGAAAGGGAATAGAATTCCCTGTTAGATGTCGTATGGGCTACAGTGAGCTTTTAAACTCTGTTCCAATTTGGCTTGCCGATAAGCAGATTAAAAATATTGATTTTCAAATTTTATTTTTTACTAATGAAGATAAAGCAAGGGTTTCAGAGGTTATTTCGGCTTATAAAAACGGAAAAGAACCCGACTGTAAATATACCCGCGGTCTTTATTTTAGAGGAGTAATTTAAAAAACGCACCCCTGCGGGTGCGTTTTTGTTTTAGTAAAAGATATGTTATTATATCTATCAAATTTGCGAAGCTGAGATAATGCTTTTCCAATTATTTTGACAAACGGGCACACCATCTGCGCCTTCGCGATAGGGTAGAAGTTCTAGTTCTAATTCGGGAATACTGTCAATCTTGCCGTCTATATAATCGGTTAAACGTTCTTTACAGTGGCGAATTCTAAAATATAAACCGCCAATGCGCGCGTCTTGAATTTCAAATCCCTCGGGTTTGTTTTCTATAAACCATTGGTTTTTAAAATCGCGGTAGAATGTATCAAGTGCTATTAATAGTTCATCATAAACTGCCACAAGCTTTTTTAGTTCTTCCTTGTCTTTTTTATCATAAGCGCGACGGGTATGAACACCAATTTCGCACTTTAAAGACAACACGCGGCAAAGGGAAGCCATTGATTTAAAGATATGCCCAAATCGTTCGTTGGTGCAATATTTTTCTAGCGCTTCGGCATTTTTTTTAAATTTTTCACCATCGCCAATATTTATTGTGGAGTCTAAATATCCCATAAAACAGTCGTTAAATAAAGCATAGCGGTCCATATTAACAACCTGCCAATCGCCAAAGCCCTTGGGGCGGTCAATATTGGGGGTTAAGGGTAAATCAAGCATCATAAAGCCGTCAAACGGTATGCCAAATTTATTTTCAAAATTTTCCTTAATGTTTTCGGTGTCTTCGTTGCCTTTTGCAATTTCAGCAGCAAAGAAAAGTGAGGGTAAAAGTGAATATCTTGAACATTCACCGCCACCGTCACCCCAAAGGGTTAGAAATACGTTTTTGACCTCTTTTTCGCGGCATGCCTGCATAGCGGGTTGTGATACGGTAAAGGAATAATCGTTATGGGGTGCGTAACCGGTCCATCCCCAAAGTCCGCCCGCAAACCAAATGTTTTCTTTAATAAATTCGTGGCGGTCTATCTGGGTAAGATAGCGGTCTTTATTATCACCGTAATAATCCCAATAAACGATATGCACATTTTCGGGAACAAGCTTGCCAATGTCATTTGGAAAAGGTAAAGTGTGGTAATAATATCCACCGCAAAGGCGGAAGTACATATCGCCCCACATTAAAAGCTCAAAATCATATTTTTTTGCAATTTCGGCAACTTTAATAAGGTGCTCTTCAAAAACCTTAAAATGGTCACGGTCGCCGTTAATATCATAATATTTGCCGCGACCCAGCTTGTGTGTTTCATCCATACCAATGTGTACCACCTTGGTTTTAAAGGTTTTGCTTATGGTTGAAAACATATCGTCAATAAGTTTATAGGTTTTTTCTTCACCCACAAGCAAAATATCGTCAATATCATGAACCTCGCCGTAATTACCGCGATAAAAAAGTTGATTGAGATGTCCAAGTGTTTGAATACATGGGATAAGTTCAACACCCTTACTTTCGGCATATATATCGAGTTCTTTTAACTCTTTCATAGTATAGCGGCCGCGAAGATAACCGAATTTCGGCTGGTTTTCAACCTCGTATGTGTCTTCGGTATAGAGCATTAACATATTAAAGCCCATATCGGCGGTCATATCTATCCAATTTTTAACACTTTTAAGGTTCATAACCGAATTACGCGAGCAGTCAAGCATTGTACCAAAACGGTTAAATGGGTTTTTCATTTTTATCACACCTTTTGCGTTTTTGGGAAAGAATATTCTAAGGTGAATATATCATATTTTGTGTATTTTAACAAGTATTTTTGTAGAAAAATACTTAAATTTGCCAAAAGATACAGTATTGGAAAAATGTTGCATTAATGTTAAATAAATGCTTGATTTTTTAAGTTTAATATGGTATAATTTATCGGCTACTGAAATAGGTAGCAAATATTATAACACACATTCCGCTTATATCGGGTTGGTGTCGCTTTGATACGGCGATTCTCGAAACCAGTGCGGGATGGAGGTAAAACCTTAGGAGGAAACAAAAATGGCAGTAGTATCAATGAAACAGTTGCTCGAAGCCGGTGTTCATTTCGGACATCAGACCAGACGCTGGAACCCGAAGATGGCTGAATACATCTTCACAGAAAGAAACGGTATCTATATCATCGACCTTCAAAAGACAGTTAAGAAGCTTAACGAAGCTTACATGTTCGTTCGCGACATTGCAGCTGATGGCGGCGATATCCTTTTCGTAGGTACCAAAAAGCAAGCTCAAGATTCTGTTAAGGAAGAAGCTGAACATTGCGGCATGCCTTACGTAAATGCACGTTGGCTCGGCGGTATGCTCACTAACTTCTCAACCATCAAGACCAGAATCGCTCGTCTTAACCAACTCCGCACCATGCGTGACGACGGTACTTTTGAGCTTCTCCCCAAGAAGGAAGTTATCAAACTTAACCTTGAAATCGAAAAATTAGAAAAATTCCTCGGCGGTATTCAAGATATGAAGAAGACTCCCGCAGCTCTCTTCATTGTTGACCCCCGCAAAGAAAGAATTGCAGTTGCTGAAGCTAAGAAGTTAGGTCTTCCTATCATCGCTATCGTTGACACCAACTGTGATCCTGACGAAATCGATGCTGTTATCCCCGGTAACGACGACGCTATCCGCGCTGTTAAGCTTATCGCTGAAACCATCGCTGCTGCTGTAATCGAAGGCAGACAGGGTAACGAAATGGGCGCAGCTGCTGTAGAAGAAGCAGTTGAAGAAACCGCTGACGCTGAATAATTATTGGAGGAAACTATAATGGCTTTTACCGCTAAAGACGTACAGGCATTAAGAGAAAAAACCGGTTGCGGTATGATGGACTGTAAAAAAGCCCTCGTAGAATGCGACGGTAATATGGACGCTGCAGTTGACTACTTGCGCGAAAAGGGTCTTGCTTCTCAAGCTAAGAAGGCAGACCGTATCGCTGCTGAAGGTACTGTTGCTGTTTACACTGCTAACGGTGTTGGCGCTATCGTTGAACTCAATAGCGAAACCGACTTCGTTGCTAACGGTGACGGCTTCAAGGCACTCGCTGCTGAAGTAGCAGAAGTTGTAGCTACTCAAAACCCTGCAGATATGGATGCTCTCCTCGCTGCAGAAAAAGACGGTATGACCGTTGAAGCTAAGGTTCAAGAATTGTTCCTTGCTATTCGTGAAAATATTAAGGTTCGTCGTTTCGACCGTTTTGAAGGTAAGGTTGTTTCTTACGTTCACGCTGGCGGTAAGATCGGTGTTCTCGTAAACTTCGACACCGAACTCGCTGCTGATAACGAAGGCCTTGTTGCTATGGGTAAAAACGTTGCAATGCAAATTGCTGCTATGAACCCTGCTTATCTTGATCAAGCATCTGTTCCCGCTTCTGTAATCGAAAAGGAAAAGGAAATCCTTATCGCTCAGATGAAGGAAGATCCTAAGATGGCTAACAAGCCCGATGCAGTTCTTGGTAAAATTGTTGAAGGTAAAATCGGCAAATACTATAAGGAAAACTGCCTTGTTGAACAGGCATTCGTTATGGATGGCGACGTAACCGTTGGCAAGTATATCGAAAACACTGCTAAGGAACTCGGCGCTGCTGTTAAGCTCGCTTCTTACGTTCGTTTTGAAAAGGGCGAAGGTATTGAAAAGCGCGTTGACGACTTCGCTGCTGAAGTTGCTGCAATGGCTAAATAATTGCTATAAAACTTTAAATACCCAAAAGCTTTGGCTTATGGTAGTAGAGTATAGTTAGTAAAATGTAGAATACGATGTAGTCCCAAATGACTACATCGTATTTTTTTTACTGCTTTTGTGGTGGTAAATGATATTTAAATTATAGTTTATAAAAATCCCCGCTTATACCGAAAGGTAAAGGCGGGGATTATATCATTTTATTTCAAGATAAATTAAGTTTTCAACTTCGTAATAGGTTGTTTTAAATTTTAGTGAATAATTATTAATTTTTGCGTATTTTTGTACGTCGCTGTTAAGCTCTACGAAGAAACGATTTAAATAATTACGGGTTGGTTTTTGTCCGTCGCAAACCAAAATAAGATATTTGCTGTTATATTTTATCGAATAATCGATCGCTGCTTCGTAATTTTTTGGCTTTGAATAACGGTTAACAACTATTCCGTAAGTGTTTTTAAAGCTATGCTTTTCTGAACTTGCTTTTGGAACAGCAAAAACGGATGCATCAATAATATGGTCCTTGCTAATTTGTGCGGTAGTTAAATTATAATATGTATAAAGCGGTATACCATTTGATGAGCCGTCATCCCAAGTAGTATCAATATGATACCATTCGCCTTCAATATTAACCGTGTTCCAAGCGTGGCTTTCGCCCTCGCTTTCACCTATAACCTGTGTTGCGTTAATACCTGTTTGATAGCATAAATACTGAAAAAGTTCGGCATAACCTTCGCAAACTGCAAAACCGTTTACCATTGCACCGTAAAGGTCGTAAATTCTTAAATAATTATTTCGTTCAAGCGGTTTTTCAAGTTCACTTTTGGCATAAACTATTTTTTTAAGCACAAAATCGTGAATAAGGCGTTCTTTTTCAATTTCGGGCAGGGTATGAGGTACAGTATTTAAAAAATCAGTCACATTCTTATCAAAAGCAATTTTTTGGCTTTTAATTGTTTCGCGGTTGGCAGTGGTTATAAATTTGTTGTTATCGTCAAATTCATCAGTTATAGTACCATCGGTGTAGCAAAGAATAATATGTGTAATTTCGGTTTCGCCGTTAACATCATAGTATGCATACTGGAAAAACTTTGTAAGCCAAAAATATTGCGGATTATCAGCAGTAACTATATTGAATAATCTTTCAAGCTGTTGGTCGTTTAATTTATATTTTCCTACGTTTATGTAATTTTGTTGCTTTTCAATGCCTTCGCAAATATCATTATAAATTTGCTTTTCGGTATCGTTTAAAAGTGAATATTGATAGTAATTTTCGCGGCTTATCGGTGTGTGGTTGGTTTTGGGCGCATCAGGTAAATCAACCGACGGAGAAACAACTTCAAAATTGCTGCTACCAAAAGGTGTACCGCCTAAAATATTTTCAAAAAAGGTTACCGCATCACGCGGGTTAGTGGAGTTGAATAAATCTTCGGGTATTTTAAATTCAAGATTACAACCTGTGAGCGAAACGGTTAAAACAAGGCATAAAAGCACTGCTAAAAATCTTTTAAACACCAAAACACCTCCAAAAATCTATTACATTTAAATTATAATATAAATTTTTCTAAAAAACAATAAAAAGTTGAAAGTTTTCGCTTGACAATAACGCTTTAAAGTGTTAAACTGTTAAAGTGTTAAATCGCTAAAGCGTTTTGGAGGATAAAAATGGTTATTTCAGATTTTTTGGAAAGAAATTCACGACTTTACGGTGAAGAGGTTGCATTGGTAGAGGTTAACCCTTCTGAAGACCGTGACAAAGCCGTAACTTGGAGAGAAGCTAGTCTTATAGAAAGCGCAATAGATGCACCGTATAGACGCGAACTTACTTGGCGCGAATTTGATCGTAAGGCAAACCGTTTTGCAAATTTGCTTTTAAGTCGTGGCTTTGAAAAAGGTACAAAGATTGCAATTCTTTTAATGAATTCGCTTGAATGGTTACCAATTTATTTTGGTATTTTAAAGGCGGGTTGTATTGCAGTTCCTCTTAACTTCCGTTATTCGGGTGAAGAAATTAAATATTGCCTTGACTTGGCAGATTGTTCGGTTTTGGTTTTCGGACCTGAATTTGTTGGAAGAATGGATACGGTTTATAACGAGCTTCCTAAAGTTAAAACAATGTTTTTTATCGGTAAAGGCAAGCCCGATTATGCTGAAGACGGTGGTTATCTTACAAACTTCTGCTCAACACAGGCACCACCTGTACTTTTGACTGAAGACGATTTTGCCGCTATTTATTTTTCATCTGGCACAACAGGTTTCCCAAAGGCAATTTTACACCGTCACCGTGCGCTTGTGGGTTCTTGCTATACCGAGCAAAAGCACCACGGTCAAACAAGAGACGACGTGTTTCTTTGCATACCTCCGCTTTATCATACAGGTGCTAAAATGCACTGGTTCGGATCATTATTGTCGGGTAGTAAGGCGGTGCTCCTCCGCGGTGTTAAGCCCGAGTGGATTTTACGTACCGTTACCGAAGAAAAGTGCACAATCGTTTGGCTTTTGGTGCCGTGGGCTCAAGATATGCTTGACGCTATTGAATCCGGTAAAATCAAGCTTGATGATTACTTATTATCACAATGGCGCTTAATGCATATCGGCGCGCAACCCGTACCTCCGTCACTTATCAAGCGTTGGCTTAAATACTTCCCAAATCACGAGTATGACACCAACTACGGCTTAAGCGAATCTATTGGTCCCGGTTGTGTTCACTTGGGTGTTGAAAACGTTCATAAGGTTGGCGCTATCGGTAAAGCAGGCCATCTTTGGGAAGTTAAAATTGTTGACGAAAACGGCAACGAGGTTGCCGACGGTGACGTTGGTGAATTAGCCGTAAAGGGCCCCGGCGTTATGGATTGCTACTATAAAAACGAAGAAGCTACCAACGAAATTCTTAAAGACGGTTGGCTCTTTACAGGTGATATGGCAAAGAAAGACGAGGATGGCTTTATTTATCTCGTTGACCGTAAGAAGGACGTTGTAATTTCAGGCGGTGAAAACCTTTATCCCGTTCAAATTGAAGACGAGCTTCGTAAGTTTACAAAAATTAAGGACGTTGCGGTTATCGGTCTTCCCGATGCACGTCTTGGCGAAATTGCCGCCGCAATTATTGAAATTAAGGAAGGCGTTACCTGTACGGAAGATGAAATTAACGAATTTTGTAAAGAACTTCCGAGATATCGCCGTCCTAAAAAGATTATATTTGATAAAGTGCCCCGTAACCCAACGGGTAAAATTGAAAAGCCCGTTTTGAGAGAAAAATATTGCCCTAAGGGACTTGTTGAGGCACAAATTAACAGTTAATTAAAATGCTTTTTTTAAGGAGGATTAATTATGAATAATAAGGCGAAAACGTCGTATCGTTGGTTGGTTTTGGCTGTAGCGGTATTTGCTATGTTGTTTGCCGGAATTATTTATGCTTGGTCTATCCTTAAAGTGCCGTTTGCTAGCGATTTCGGTTGGACTGCAAATCAGCTTTCGCTTAACTTTACTCTCACTATGTGCGGTTTTTGTTTAGGCGGTCTTTTGGGTAGCTTTTTATCCAAAAAAATCGGTGTAAAGCCCGCAAGTATTGTTTCGGCCGTTTTAGCGGGAGGCGGTATGGTATTGACAGGGCTCTTAGACGGTAAAAACGTTGTAATGCTTTATTTAACTTATGCCGCTATGGCGGGTGTAGGTATAGGTATTGCTTATAACGTTATAATATCTACCGTTAGTGCGTGGTTTCCCGATAAAAAGGGACTTTGCACGGGTGCTCTTATGATGGGCTTCGGTGCAAGCTCGTTAATTCTTGGTAACCTTGCTGATTTACTTTTTAAAAGCTCGCTTTCGCGTAGCGGTACATATATTGTTTTAGGTATAGCGCTTTTTGCAGTTTTGGGCTTGGCAACCCTCTTTTTAAAGCGCCCTAATGCTGATACTTTATTGCCAAAGGCCGAAAAGAAATCAAAGGGTCGTTCAGAAGCATTCGAACATAAAGATTACTCTACCAAAGAAATGCTTAAGCGCTTTTCGTTTTGGCGAGCATTTGCTTTATTTACGTTTGCGGCTGCGGTAGGCAATTCGGTTATCAGCTTTGCACGTGATTTGGCTATTTCGGTCGGTGCGGGCGCTGCATTGGCTACAAGTCTTGTAGGTGTTTTAGCTGTATGTAACGGTTTGGGAAGAATTATAACCGGTGCTTTGTTTGATTGGTTGGGCAGACAAAAGACAATGCTTATTGCAACAATTTTAACAGTTGTTGCAGCTACCACAACCTTGATTTCGGTTATGACGGGCTCGGTTGGCTTATGTGTAGCAGGTCTTTGCTTAACGGGATTATCATACGGTACCTGCCCAACAATGGGTACGGCTTTTGTTTCGGCATTTTACGGTCAAAAGCATTTCGCTTCAAACTTTAGCGTTATGAACTGTCACCTTATTTGTACGTCGTTTATGGCTACCGCTTGCAGCAGTCTTCAAAACTCGTTTGGCAGCTACGTAGCACCCTTTGTTTTGTTGTTAGCGCTCGGTGTTGTTGCTTTATTGCTTAATTTAAGTATTAAAAAGCCCTAAAAAACAATAAAATAATTGCTTTTAATATTAATTTGTAATATAATATACTTTAATGTAAATTTTTAGAGGTGTAAATTATGAAAAAACTTATGCTTGGAAATGAAGCGGTTGCCCGCGGTCT
>JAZQWD010000139.1:0-21222 GCA_045632165.1 Acutalibacteraceae bacterium
ATAGGTTTGACCTGCCCATTCTACGATAAGGTAGATTTCATCATACTTATCAATATTAAAGTATTCGGGCTTAACCTTGTAGTTAATAGCAATATTACTTTCAAGTGTTAATGATGCGCCTGCGAACTTAATCTTTCTGGGAATAACCATTTCGATCTTGTCACCGCAAGAACATTCTTTATACTGGCTACCAGCGGCAGCGTCAGTTGCGGGTGTGGTAACAATCCATTCACCGTAAGAGTGTTCGTGAGGAGCTTCTACATAGTTCCAAGTTGCATTTTCTAAATCTTCGTTTTCAAGACCGATAACAATTTCTGCCTTGTCTGCTTCAGCACCGTTGTAGTCAACGGTTGCAAGTGCGCCACAGTTTTTAAATGCGCATTCTCCGATATATTCAATTGTTGAAGGCAAACCAACCTTTGCAAGAGCTGAGCAGTTTGCAAAAGCTAAATCTCCAATTGAGGTAACACCTTCAGGAATAGTAATTTCGGTAAGTGCAGTGCAACCCGCAAATGCGCCTTCGCTGATTACCTTAATGCCGTCTGCTAATACTACTGTTTCGATATTAGTTGCGCCAAAGAATGCGTCAGCATCGATATATGTGCCGCCCGAAATAGTGAGAGTGGTGCCACTGAGAGTCCATGTACAGTCGCCGGTAGTGCCGGTTGTAAGTTTGGGAACAATTTCTTGTGCAACGGTAACTGTGCCGCATACTGAACAATGCTTACCTTCGGTAAGACCTGTTTTGCTAATGGTAGGAGCAACAGCTTTATCAACAACTTCGGTATGACCCTTAGCGGTGATAACTTCTTCGTATGTATCGCCGCAATCTGAACAGGTGTAAACAATTTTACCGTCTACTGTACAGGTTGCATCGGTCTTGTCGCTTTCATAAGAGTGTGTGTGAGTTCCGCTAGATGTCCACTTTGCATAAACGGTAGTATCGTTAGCAGAAGCGGTTTCAACAGCATCGCCTGTAAAGTCTGCGCTTGCAAACCAACCTTCAAAGGTGTAACCTTCTTTTACAGGAATAGGAAGTGCTTCGCCTGCTACAACGCAGTCAAAGGTTGCTTTATCGCCGTCTACAAAGGTAACAGCATAAGCCTTTGTGGTTTCTTTAATAGTAACTGAAATGATTTCAAAGCTACCCTTACCTGTAAGGGCGATACGAAGCGGATGGTTGTGATGACTACCGTCTATAGCTTTAGAAAGTGTCTTTTCAACACCAACCTCCGAAGGATTGATACGCTGAGCGGCAAGCACCTTACTGCCGTTATCTGTTGTAGTATTAACAGCATTATTAAATACAATACCGATTTCGGGATAATCCTTAATATCGGTGGCAGAAGTTGCAGTAACCTTGTACTTAATATCAATAGTATAATCCTTTGCTCTGTTTTCAATAACGTAAGTATTTGCATCAAACTTGAGCGGAATCAAGGTCTTAAGATACATTACAGTCCAGGTGTTGAGCCAAGTATTGGTACCGTCAAACAAAGTACCGTTATATGCATAAGTAGCATTAACGTCTACTGTAAGAGGAGTATTTTCAGTTGCAGGTGTGAAGTTTGAATATGATGCACTTGAAACGTAGATAGGTTCAATGTTGGTTAAATCTGCATTAACTACGTTAGCGGTTTTGGTAACCTTTTTAATGGTCATAGATTTAATGTTAAATGTACCATGACCGGCAAAAGCAAGTCTTAAAGGCTGTGTACCGGTGGGAGTAGTTCTGTAAGTGATGTTGTAGCTACCGGTTGCGCTATGCTTTTTAGCAGTATAAACTACAGTGCCGTTATCTTGACCCGCATTGCCAGAGTGGTTATTACGGGCAATACCAATCTGAGGTTGATAGTATGTATCACTTGTACCTACAGCGGTAACGTCATACATAATATTGATTACATATTCATAACCGGGTTGTAAGATAACATACTTGTCATCTTTATCCTTCAAGGCGTAAATTGCGCCTGCCAACCACAATGCGTTAGTTGGGATTTTATTTTCCTTATTAAAAATTTGCACACCGTAGTTAGAAGTTGTAATCGCAACTCCACCTTCATCAAGAGCTTCCACAGAAGTATTGTAGGTTGTACCAATGCGGTAAAGCTTTGATAAATCAACGTTTACGTCTTCTATGGTTGTGGTTGCGGTTGCTGCTGATGCAGTAATGCTTACCGCATAGACCATAGTAAATAAAATACATACGGTCAAAACTAATGAGATGATTTTTTTCATAATATTTTTCCTTTCTAATTTTTATTAAGATAAATGATTAACAATTGCTAAAACACCAACGTTTTTATAATATTATCGGTGTGTTTTAAACAATTTTGTTAATTTTCACCCCCTGCGTTGAATAAAATATGTATAATGTTACAAATATATTTTATCACAATAAAACAGACACAACAATTAAGTTTTTATAAATACAAATGCCATAAAATTCCTTTAAGATACTCCCAAAAAAACAATCAATTTATGTTAATAGAAAACGAAAAATTAATATCCTTTTCTTTAAGGCGATATTTTGCGTCCAAATAAGGCCCGCATGAATTAGATCCGATACCGGACATCTTATAGTCTACCCGCAAATGAACAAAGCCATCTTTTTGAAGCTCGTCAGTATGCTCGGCATTATATAAGGTATTAGTGCTAAAATTTGAAACGCTAAACTCAAATCCGACTTCAGCTTTTATAAGCATATTACCGATTTTAAGCATTTTGGCACCGTAATGATTACCATGTTCTTGCGGTCTTACGTATGGCACGTATTCCTTCTCGGTATTACTTTCATAAAGTGAAATCTTAGAACCATTATGCAAATCGCAATAGCTTTCATAAGGTCCGAAAGCATAGTAACTGAATTTATTAAAAACTTCAGGCAATGTAAAATCAAAACCAAATCGCGGCAGCCAAACAACACCATCTCTGACTTTAGCGTTAAGATTAAATTCAATTTTTCCGTTTTCAAAGATAGACACTGTTAAAATGTATTTTGTAAACGGAGCACGCGAGACGCCTGCTAAAGCACCGCAAACAACTATTTTCCCGTCTTCAATATGACAGTCATAAACCTTACTAAACATTCGGTCTAGGTTTTCACCCTGCCATATATCTATAAACGCCCATTTTGCTTTAACGTTACAGTCATTATCCGTAGGCGCTCTAAACGCCGAAAGAGTTATACCGCTTGCAATTTGTTCAACCCCTGCAATTTTTATGCTTGTAAAATTGCCTATTTTTTTAGAAAACTGATATGAAAAATTCTTACCCGTGGCATAGATATATTCCTTTTCCTCGGTTAAGGTTACCAAATTCTTTACGGCTTCTTCTAGTATTTCGTATTCCAGCTCGTGTTGTGTTTGAGCATATTCCTCTTGTTTCTTTATTAAATACACATTCAAATACGCACCGTATTTACAGCTGTATTTTTCAGTATTAATAATAATTTTTGCTTCACTATGCGGTTCCAAATTCAAAACCGTTTCATTTGTAGCAACCTTTTTACCATCAACCTCAATATCGTATTTTAATATGTATTCATTAAGATTTGTAAAATCAAGCCTATTATAAATAGTTAAAATACCGTTATCATAGGTGGTTTTGATTGGCTGATACGCCGCCTTCATTTCATAGCTTCCCGCTTTAAATGAACGATCAGCAAACACTACACCATCACAACAAAAGTTTTTATCGTTGGTTAACTCGCCATCAAAATCGCCACCATATTTTTCAACACCGTCTACCGTAACAACATGGTCGGCCCATTCCCACACACAGCCACCAATAAGCTTGGGGTAACGGTCGAAAAGTTCGTTATAATAAAATACGTCACCAGGGCCGTTGCCCATTGCATGTGCATATTCACAAAGGAAAATTGGCATATCGACTTCAGAATCATTTGCTTTTTGTTCAACCGCCTCTAAGGTTGGATACATCCAAGAAAATATGTCGGCGTTTTTAAATTCTCCTTTACGCGAAGCATCTTCACAGTGAACAAGACGGCTGTTGTCCCTTTGCTTTGTCCACTTAATCATTTCAAGATGATTTACACCGTGAGCACTTTCGTTACCCGTTGACCACATAATAACCGAAGGGAAATTTTTATAATATTCAACCATTCTTTCCATTCGCTGGATATGCTCGTCTTTCCAATCGGGAAAGGTTGCGGGCCATTCACCTGTTTCAACGTCAAGCTTATAAGCAACGTCAGCATATCGACGCACAAAACCGTGGGTTTCAATATCGGTCTCACAAATTACGTAAAAGCCAAGCTCGTCACACATTTCCATAAACTGCGGTGTGGGCGGATAATGTGCCGTCCTTACACAGTTAACGTTGAGCTTTTTCATAAGCAATAAATCCTTACGAAGTTCACTTTCGGTTTGACACCAACCATTATATTTATGGGTATCATGATGATTTACACCGTGCAGTTTAACCGAAACGCCGTTTATAAGTAGCTCGTATTTATCGGAAATTTCAATTTTTCTAAGCGCGGTTTTTAAAACTATTTCTTCACCGCAACGACTTAGCAGCACAGTGTATAAATATGGTTTTTCAGCATTCCATAAAACAGGATTTTGGGGCGCAAACACCAATTGCTCAGAAATTAAGCCATTATATATAACATTTTCACCGTCAAGAATTGTAGCGTTTGCATTACCATCAATTTTAATATTTATCGTTTCGCTATTAGGTATAATTTCAATATCAGTAATATGATTGAAGGGGCGCTGAAGCAGATAAACATCCCTGAAAATACCGTTATAACGGAAATGGTCCTGGTCCTCAAGATAACTGCCAACACACCATTTCAGCACCTTTACGGTTACGGTATTTTCGCCTTCCTTTGCGTAGTCGGTTATATCGAATTCGGCTGATAAATGGTTACCTTGAGTAAAGCCAACGTATTGGTCATTTATGTATAAAAAAGCGCAAGAAGCCACGCCTTCAAAAACAAAATACACCTTACCCCAAAGCTTTTCTATATTAAATGACCGTTGGTATACACCGCACGGGTTTTTATCGGGAACATAGGGTGGGTCAATCGGAAAAGGATAGTTAATATTACAGTAATTAGGATTTTCATACCCTTCAAGCTGCCAGCATGACGGCACCTTTATTTTATCCCACTTATCCACCTTTTCCGGTAAATTGTAATTTTCTTCAAAAAAAGCAAAATCCCAAATTCCGTTTAAAAGTATATATTCCGAAATACCCTTAGGAATATAAAAGGCTCTGGTCTTTAGGCGGTTTTCACTTGTTTTATTAATGTTTTCGTAAATTCTCATACTCTATACCCTATATAAATATTTTTTACAAAAGTGGAATAATCTGCGGTAAAATTCTATCGCAAAAATAATGCTTTTTAAAGCTTTCCAAATTATAAACCCTTGTGCTTACTTCGCTTTTTTCATAGCCTTCAGTCTTATTAAAGAAGCGGTAAGCGTATTCGCTTGTGTTCCAAACACCAATTTCCGCACCCGTTTTTTCGTAAAACTCGAAAACACCGCAATCGTTATAACCGTGGTTTGCAATTTGAACTATGTCACATTTTAGCGACTGACCGCTTTGTAAAATTTCTTTACTAATTTCATCGGTCATATTGCCTGTAAAGATAATTTCTTTGCCATTTAAGGTGATTTTAACCACCATATTCTTGTTTTTGGCGTAAAGAATTTTTATCTTTGCTTCACCGAAATAAAAATCGTTGCCATTAGATGCTGAAATAATATTTTCAATCTCCACCTTATTTCTAAAATCGGCACTGTCAAGATTATGTAAAAACTGATTATCATATTCCTCATCTGTCACAATATACGCCGCTATCGTTACGGTATCAGTTTCTGCAAACTGTTGCATTTCCAAAAACAGTTTTTTCATAAGGTCATCGTGGTTGTATCTATTCCACGCTTCCTCACGCCAGCCACCGTTTACTACGATAAGTCTGCCATCACTTAGCTTTAACATAAAGGTTCTATCACTCGCGGCACTTACAAGAAGCTTATTTTCATATTTTTCGGCATCATCTTCATAAAATTCAAACGGCAAATCTATATATTGCATTTTTATAGTATTGCAAAAATAATTTTCTTTGACACAGGGCATATTGAAAAGTCGTGTACTCGATTCTGTCTTACCATACCCTTGGTATTTATCCGCATACTGAAAACCAAATTCCGAATTGTTCCAAAGCAGAATTGATGGGTTTAAAAGCTTAAAGAATTCCCACGAAGCCGAGCCCCAACCGTGATGTGATACCTGTACCGCATCGCACTTAAGATAATCGCCGTACATTTTTATACAAGAATCCCCCGGCAAAACGCCCATGTCGCCAAGCCACAATACATTTGACCCCTCATACGTCATTTTAATAACCAACGAGGTATCGTTCATATTATTGTAGGTGGTCGGCATATCGTCGTCAGGGGTATGAAGCACCTCAAAAATCACGCCCGACATATCAAATTTCATACCGTCGTGTGCCTTGATTTTAACAGCATTATACTTTGCAAATGCTTCGCGCAAGACTATTTCATAATTAATGGTGCTTGGCACGGGGAATGGACAGTTATAGAATATATCTTCATACGGAAAATCTATACCCGCTTTCTCGTGCCACTCATTAATTCTTGAATCGAGAATTTCCTTTGACGTTACTTCCTCTCTTCCCAAAAGATAGCTATCGGGGAAGTTATAAAGAATTCGGTCAATTTTAAATTTATCAGCATAAGGCATTGTATGTAAATACTCAATAACCTTACCGTGGTCAGAGTGAGCGTGGGTTATGATCCAAAGCGGAACCGTTACAGTATCGCTGCCGCAAATTTCAGACATTTCCTTATACATCGAATAAATTAACGCTTCGGGGGTGGACTGCGACCAGTCTTCTACTCGCCAACCTCCGTCAATTACAACGATTGTATTGTTAGGTAAAAGAATATAATAATTGCGGTCACAGGCAGAACTTGTTATTACAGCAGGCTTCACCTTATTTTCAAAGGATACGTTATATTCAAATTGATAGTACGGTTCGGCTATAAGCTTTGCACTTTCGGTCGATTTGATATAGTAAAAATATATAATATTTTTTTCATTTTTATAAGAATAAAAAACATTATCCCCTATTATATTTTCAAAAACCATAGTATAACCCTTGTTTACCAAAACGGTTATATAGTTGATAATATCGTTGGTCTTTACTCTGTTAAAGCATACGATAAACGATTTATCGCCGTCAGAATAAATGCCGTCGTACTCTCCACCCGTAAATTCGGGTACATCACAAGCCCAAGTGCCGTCGGCGGTTATTTTATAAACACCATTGTCAACAAAGCCAATAATCTTATTCTCTAACATTTATATCCCCTCACTTAATATAGCCGACAAGCGCTCGGCAATTTGGGCATACCCCAAATCAGTCGGGTGCGTGCCGTCGGAACAAATTTCAACATTCCAATTAATTGAATCTATTAACTCGACATTACCGAGTTTATCACAAATTTCTAAAAAAGCCGCCGTTACCGCTTCATCACGGCAAAAAGACTCGTTAAATGGCTTTAAAATATAAATCTTGGCGTTTATGTATTTTTTTCTTAAATTCTTTGCAAACTCAAGATAAGAAGTAACAAACGCCTCAATATGACCTTTTTCTTTTTCTTCATTGGAATTAAGATAATCATTAGTACCAAGCGCGATAACAAGAGCGTCCGGCACTCGCAAAAAGTCAAAATTATAATCGGCAAAATTCACCGTTTCATGCGGGCGTTCAAGCTTAAAATACATACTTTCCATACCGGGTCTGTAATCCAAACCGTCGGGTAATTTATACCAACCCCAACCGTCCTTAAGCGACATTCCACAGTATGCTACAATCGAATAATCAACTCCCAAAATATCCCCCGTTACCGACGAATAACCCGGATATTTATAGGTTATTGAATCACCGATAAATTGGATATATTTTTTATTCTCACATTTATAGATGCTTTCATTTTCAGGAATTGTTACACCGCTGAAAAACAACCTTGCTTCAGGGATTATTTTTATTTTAAGAATATGGTTTCCGCTATCGGTTTTTAAAAAAATTTTTTCTTCCTCAATAACGGGTAAAGTTATTTCTCCGTCAAGATAAAAAACAACCTCTCCGACAATTTTTGCATTAAGGGTTATCTCGCTCCCCGAAAATCCAAATTCAAGCCATGATACGGTACCGAAAGATACGGCAACCGAATTATCGTTTTGCCAAACTCCGGTATATTTAAAACAACTATTCAGAGCATCAATATTTTTATACATTCAATAACCCTCCGCCCCTTAAAAAACATATTAAAACAAACCTTGTTAAAATTTACTTTAATATATCTTTTACGGTAGTCAGTGAGGCACCTTTGTGCCCCACTGACTTAAAATAAAAGCTTATTTCTGGTAAACGCGGATATAATCCACAAAATAATTTTCGCTAAAACTATTAATCAAATTGCCTAACACTGCTCCGGGAGAGGTTCCGTTAGCATAGCTCGAATAAATATCCGAAGGCGCCGAAACACTCATAATCAAATAAGTTGACTTATAGAACGCTTCCCAGGTGGCAGGATCACTTCCGATATCTTGTTCAAGATATTTTACACCGTCAAAGTAGAAGACAATCTTTTCATTAGTCCAAGAAAGTGTGATTTCATGATAAGAATCCGAAAGGCTTTCGTTTCCTTGGGGATATACCGTTTCTTTAAAATCGATAATACTGTTATGGTCGGTATGGTCGGTGTAGTTATTCCAAGTATGAAGATTAGGACGAGCTTGTTCCGCACCGAAGTTTTCAACAAAGTCCATCTCGTTTACACTTGCACCCTGACCCCCGATATTATCAAGGGTTCTTGACCAGAAGGTTGAGGACGCGCCATTTTTGGTTGCAAGTTTAATACGAGCTGTCATAATACCGTAAGTGAAATCATACTTGTTTTTTGTGCTAAGCTTGGTAGCAGAATAACCATAATCGGTTGCCTTGGTATTCATAACCAGTGCACCGTCTTTAAGATAGAAATTGTTACCTTCCTCATCAAGATATCTGATCTCGCCGTCTTGGAATTTTTTGTATGTACTGTTATATGACCACGGCCTGTCATTGCGTGTGAGCAAGTAATATCTGTCGGTTATTGAATATACAGGCCCTACGGCAGTTCCGGTTTCAACAAGCCACTTATTTCTATCAAGCGCCGCACTGTTAAATTCGTCGCCCCAAGCATAAGAATAGCCGTCCAAAACAACATCACCATTATATGTTCCCGAAAGTTGGAAATTGCTCGGAATCATTTCATATTTTGTAATAAATTTTATAAATCTATTTATAGCCGAAGCGGTTGCATAATCGCTTCCGCCTTCAATATATAAATTACCGTTATAAAGGAAGATCTTATAATCGTCAACGCCATAAAGGTCGCCCTTTACACCGATAAGGGTATTCAAAGCTGAATCTTTAACCGTATTCTGTGCAACATTAGGAACGCCTACAACAATCTTTTTAGTTGCCTTCGAATTGTTTTCAAGATCAAGACCGCATAAATCCTTAAATGTATCAACAAGCGTGTTAGTTGCCATTGTTGTCATAAAGAAGGATATCCCGCTGTTTTCAAGTTCGTATGCACGAACGTTATGGTCTGC
This sequence comes from Acutalibacteraceae bacterium, assembly GCA_045632165.1. GTDB lineage: Bacteria > Bacillota > Clostridia > Oscillospirales > Acutalibacteraceae > UBA737. The sequence goes on from JAZQWD010000139.1 coordinate 9,667, forward strand.
AATTGTAACAGCTTGAATTCCTAGAACACTTTTTCTGATAAAGTTTACGTCTTTATTATCTATAACCGAGTTTCGGTCAACGTCGTAAACCGAGTCAGTTTTACCAGACTTAATAGCATCCTTGATACAGTTAAGATCGTCGGTATTAACCGCGTCATCCATATTAACGTCTGCTTTACCGAACCATTTTGAAGTCACACTTACGTCTTTATTGACGGTTGTGATTTTTTCATCCGAAGAATACCAACCACCGAAGTTGTGAATTAGGGTGTTCTGTAAATTTGGAATAGCAGCACCTTTTTCAGCAACAATAATGTCGTTTCTGTTATAAACGGTATCATTAACCGTAACCAAAACTACATCCTTGGCATTTTCGGTGATTTCATCGATTGTTACCGAATTTACACTAAATTTGCCGTGACCGTCAAACGCAAGACGAAGAGCATTAGCCTCAACACCCGAAATCACACAGGAAAGCGTTGCACTTTCTACTAGTTTGCTATGCTTATTAACCTTCATAATAACGGTACCGTTATCCTGCATTGCATTACCCGCATAGGTATTGTTGTTATAAATAATCGCGATTTGTGGATATAAGGTCTTATCAGTTGTATCGACACCGCTAACATCATAGTTGACATTAACCACGTATTTTGAAGTTTTCTTAAGATTTACAAAGGTATCATCTGTGAGTTTTAATGCAACCGCCATACCACCTGTCCATACGTTAGAGGTCATAACGGTATCATTATCCTTATTCAAGAGAATATGGTTATTTCCCTGTGTCTTAACGTTTAAGGATGTGCCGTTTTCTTGCGGTACGTTGATGGTGATATCGCCCTTACTACCTGCTATTTTAACCGTCTTTGTAAGATCAACACACAAGCGGTTTACACCCGAAACCTCAGCAGTTATTGAGCTAAGAAGGTTAAAAATTTGTTGGGTATATTCTCCATACTCAACCGTGGCTTCTTCATTTTGTGAAACAACGGGTTTGTTTGCATTATAGTTTACCGTAAAAACCAAAGTAAACACCATGCACAAGGTCAAAACTAATGCGATAATTTTTTTCATTGTTTTGCATCCCTTCTATAGATTATTGAATTTTGAAATTTCAAACCAAACGCTTTTATAGCTTATTAAGGGCATCAATTACCTGAATATTTGTAAGATAAGCAATATCTTCCTTGCCGCTTAGCTTTTTGCAAAAACTGTCAAACCATATAAAATCATCATCATTTAACAGTTCGTAGCTATGACCCCAAATATAAAATAAGACATTTTCGTTTTTGGTTTCTAAGAACGCATCCGCCAATTTCTCAATATTTTCATGACGAAAATGGCAAGTGGGATTCCAAAAAATTGGATTTTTCGGAAGTGAAAAATCAAGTGTTTGAACGGTAGTACGTGCATATTTAATGTCATTTTCCAATAACACCTCGCCGACCTCGTCGTTAAATGCTCCCATAGGATATGCAAAGCCCTCAATTTTTTGATCAAACAAAAATTCCAACAGTTTTTTATCAAGCGCGATTTGATTAACAATATCTTTGTGATTCAAGTCAGTTAACGAGGGATGATTATACGAATGACCCGCTATTTCGTGACCGTTATACAAGTTGCCTATTTCACAAAAATTAATATGCTTTACGGTTTTAAGGTTTTTAAAGTTCCAACCACCGTTTTCGTTAAGCAATCCGGAATTTAAGTTAAACGTTCCCTTTAAGCCGTACTTATTCATTATTTCAATCAAAGGAACGTCTTCTAAATTGCCGTCGTCAAAACTAAAGGTAACAGCTTTAAATTTGCCGTCAAAAATGCCTTTTTCCATTATCTAAACCTCATTTTTAGTTTGGAATTGCGTTTTTAAAAATAAAATTTTGAAATTTGAAATATAATTTTCCCTCAAGCCCCATTAAAACAGGGGCTTGAGTTGAAAAGATATATTATCCCGTAATACCCACACGGTCAATTGAACGAACAAATTTGCGTTGGAATATCATATACAATACAAGTGGTATTACTATAAACATAAGGCAAGCCGCACTGACAAGTGTTGAATACTCTGGCCAACCCTTGTAAATACCAATTTGTTGTAAATATACTTCAAGGAAATTCATTGTCATAGAAAGTGGAGCATCCTCAGATAAGAAACTGAGTGTTGCAAGATGGTATTCATTCCAATGCCATACAAAAGCCAATACGGCAACAGTTGTAATTACAACGCTTGAAGACGGAAGCGCTATACTGAAATAGGTTTTTACAGGACCAGCGCCGTCTATATATGCGGCGTCTTCAAGTTCCTTTGGAAGACCTATAAAAAACTGTTGATAAATAAATATCATCATACCGCTTCTGATACCCACACCAAACAATGATGGAAGCCAATAAACAAACGGTGTGTTAAAAATGTGCAAATTTCTAAAATTTATCGACATTGATAACGTATACATTTGTATAGGGATAAGAAGCGAAAGTATAAGTAAAAAGGTGAATAAGGGTTTTCCTTTAAAGTTGAAGCGCGCGAATCCGTATGCTATAAACGAACAAACAAAAACTTCTATTGCGGCACTTAAAACCTGCACCAAAATGGTTTGTTTTAAGGCGTTACCGAAATTCATAAGCTCAAAAGCTTCGGAAAAAGCATTAAAACTAAAGCTTACCGGAACCCAAATATGTTCCATATCAAGCAAAGCATCCATATCCTTAATAGCAGATACAAACATATACAGTATCGGATATAAAACTATATACCCCACAATAATCAAAAACAAAAGCCGTGCCAATGATATAATTACTTCCGGTATCCTTCGGCGGATTATGCTACTGTTAATCTGAATTTTATTTTTTAGCATATTAACTCCACCTCTTTAAAAATACTTTATTATAAAGAAATAGCACTATCGCTACAATAATTCCTATTACAAGGAAATAGAACCACAACGAAGCCGACCCTCTGCCATAATCCATATTATTGAAGAAATTATATCCGTGAGAAATAATTTCGTTGTTACTTTTAGTAATATTTTCTACTATTGTGAAAACAATTACTAAAAACATTGTGCGTCCAAGCATAGGTAGGGTTATAAACCAGAATTCTTCCCACTTTGTAGCACCTTCAACATGGGCTACCTCATAAAGCAGGTCAGGAATTGACTGAAGCCCTGCTATAAACAATATAATTTGTATACCGCTTTGCCATACAAGCATAAACAAATTGTCAAGCGCTACCGAAAGATAACTTTCAATAGCGGTTGGAAGATTAAGTGCAGAAAAAATTTCAGAAAAGTTTACCATCCCGAATGACACCGCATCATTAACCGCAACCTCAGTAGCATTACTTGAAGCCGCGCCTAAATACAAGTCTAAAACAACACCGCTGGCTATTATTACAGGCATAAAAAACAGTGACCTAAAAAATAGCCTGCCGTGGAATTTGTTATTCAACAAAACAGCTAATATTAGACTTACCACCAAAATAAACGGCACTGATATTAACATATCGGTAACTGCTTCTATAAAGCTGTCAATATACTGAGTGTCTTTAAATAAAATATATTTAAAATTCTCAAGTCCCATAAAGGTTGTTTTAATGCCGTCAATTTCAATAGAAATATGGGCAAAGCTAAAATATGCCGACTGAATAATAGGCATAAGGAAGAAGAATACAATTCCCACGATCCAAGGAGAAAGGAAAATAAATGCATAACGGGATTTAAGTGTTTCAAGACCCTTTGGCTTGCGATTTTTCATTTATTCTCCCCTCCCTGTAATATAACTTTTAGCCGGAACCTTACCGTAATCAGTAATAATCTCTACATCCGAGAAATTCACAACCGTAAATACACCGTTATCAAATTTGGTAACTGACGACACATCGCTTAAACGGATATAATCGGTTATAGTGGCTCCTTTAATGCTATCAAGATAAGACTTAACGTTGCTCAATGTATTTATAATATCTTCCTTATTACCTTCAAAATGCGAACCAAAAATAAACGTATGCTCATTGGTTACAAGCTCTTTATCAAAGTTGTAATAAAGTGTGTATGAAGGTGAAATTCCGCTTTCAATACATCTTAGCAATGCATCCTGCTTATTACTGCACAAATTAAGTGATACCGAGCTCATAGCGCGATAGCCCTTAAATACTAACTGATAAAAAGGCACATCATAGCTTGTAATTTGATAATCAGATGAATACAACGGCACATCATTTATATAATCCGAGCTTACTGCTGCATAAACATTAGCCCCACTGCTTAAGGTTTTAAAGCCTGTTTTGGTGGCCGAATTGTAAATTTTTGCAACATCTTCAGCCATATTACCGCTGATATAATATTTCTGCTCTCCGTAATCCGAATAAACGGTATTCGAAAGTGAATTATATGATATACCACTAAGACCTAGCTTTTCAGCTTTTTTATTCACCTTGTTTGAAGCAGTAAAAAGGTTATTTCTTGATAAAACAAAAAATCTATCCTGATTTTCAAGCTTACTTATAGTATCAAAGCTTGTATATTTCACTACCTGACCACCGTGATAAACTGCGGCAGAGGACTTGCTAAAGCCTGCAGCTGATTTTTTAAAAGAAATTAAATCAAAATCCATAAAAGAATTGATTTTTTTCTTATCAAGGGCATCAACAAGATTTTTCATACCCTTTTTACCGCCAAGCTTGCTCGCTACTGTAAAGCCGCCCGCAACCTCACCAACATCAATACCTGTTTTTCCAAAACCAACAAGTTGAATATTTATGTTGTTACCAATTTTTGCACTCAATTCCTCAGTCATTGAAAGGGCCTGCTTGGTGGTTGTTAATGGAAACAGTTTTTCAGTAGGAATACCCACAACAAAATCAGGCTGAATCACCGCACCAATATATTTAAATGTTGCAGTTTTTTCTTCCTTCGGGTCTTTGCGAAGACCCATTTTTTCACTTAAGTATTCGCGGTAGCATTCTGCCATACCGTAAACACTTGCCTTTTCGCCCGAAAGCGCAAAATATTCAATTTCCAAAGGTCTTGTTACAATGCCGTCGCTAAATATTTTAAAAGAACCCAAAGTAGTGGTTGTAACAAAATTATCAGGGCGCTTAATGTAACTAAAGCCTCTTATTCTGAATTCGGGGTAAATACTTGAATAGCCTATGTTTGCGGAAGCGATATTCCAGTTAATAGCAGCCGCTTCAGCACCCGAGGTAATAATTGCAAATATTGCATTATCACCTTTTTTGGCGCCAAAAACAGGCATATTTATTTGCTTGTCGGGATTTTGTTTACCGTAGGTTTGATAAGAAAGGTCTTTGCCGTAAACATATTTTTGACCAACGGTGCCTACACCATCAGATTCAAACGGCTTGATTACTGCACCAGAGCCATCAGGAATAAATAGCCAACTGTCCTGAGCGTTATTTTTCATTCCGCAAAGGAATGGTGCAACCGCTACCGAATGAATTTTAAATTCTTCACCTTCGGAAATTTTCGTGGGATCAACCGTGATTTTAAAGGAATTTTCGCCTATTGTATAATCAACCGGCACTGAAAACTCATTTTCAATAAAATCGTAAACAACCCTTATTCCGTTGTCGATTTTTTGAACATATACCCCATCGCTTTGAACGGCGCCTGTATATGAATAAGCAGTAACATCATCAAAGGATTTCGGGTCTTGGTATATTACCCTAACAACCGATTCCAGCTGAGGATGGTTTTTCTTTATTGTACCGTTTTCCTGATATTGCGGTGCTTCGGCTTCAACGGGTATTTGTCCCCAAGTATAGCCGGTTGCTTTTTCAACAAAGCTTACCCTTTTGGTTGAGTTATCCCATTTAAGCTGCCACTTGTCATTTTCACAAACAACGCCGGTGGTAGTATAATCGGAATCAAAATATTGGTCCCCATAAGATAAAAAGGTTTTCAATGGTTTATTTTCTTTACCGCAGCCTGTCATACAAACTGCTAGAGATAAAGCCGTTAACACACAAAGAAAACTTATTAAACATTTTTTCATTTAAGTTTCCCCCTTCATCAACGGTATTTGAGTTCGGTGAATATTGTGCCCATCCAACCGTAAACCTGCTGAGCCAACATAAACACAAGGAAAATTAGGAATACAATTATAAGCATTGCTATAACCGTAACTGCAGTTGTTCCAAGGAATTTGCCAAACTCGTAATCATGAACCTTCATTATGCCAACTGCCAATATTATAAAGGTATAAGCAGTGCATATAGTTTGGAATATAGTTACAAATACAAACTCGTCCGGAGAAAGCACATGTGACAGCAAAATGCCCGTAGCAGTTGCCACGATGGTGGGTATTAAGCTATAACAGGTAACTATATATATTTCTTTAAGCTTACCTATACCGCCCATTAGTACGCAAACAAGCCAGTTTGAGATAACAAACAGCAATACTAATGCAACCGTTCTCAGCAATACGAAAAACGAATTATAGCTTGAAGCATCAAATCGGTTGAAGGCGTAGCCCGAAGCCACATCGCTTACTGCAGTGACAATGTAAAACAATGCAAGCGAAATGGTGGCCAACACGGCAGAGCCCATATTCTTTTCTTTGACCAATCTGAAGGCTTCAAACGGATGGAACACGCTTGAAAGCATATTTTTTGCTTTTTCGTTCTTTAATAAAACAATACATTTTTTCTTCTTCAAATGTAAAAACAATAAAGCCACAGCCACAACCAGCGCCATTATCAAAATACCGATTGTGAAATATTTTTCCAAAAAGGCAGTTCTAAGCTTTACAAATGAATTCGCATAGGTTTCTCTGTCAGCGCCAAGCTTTGAATATTCAATTGCCTTGTCATAATCTCCCATTGTGTAGTACGCTTTTGCAAGGCCGCGATATGCAAGTTGATTATTAACATCAACCTTTATTACTTCATTCCAGCTTTCAACCGTATCTTCAAAATTGTCTTTAAGTGTATCGAGCTGGGTTTCTCTTACAGTTTTTCCGTAATCGGTGATGGAGTAAACGGTAATGTTCTTATTTACGGGGTCGCTTACAATAACGTCTGTTCCGTTAACTGTAATCGCGCCACCCAAAGAAACAGTTCCCTTTTGTCCCTGAACACCGCTTGCACCACCGAAAACGCAAAGCAAATTACATTCCTCATCGTACCAGAAAATACGATTATACACGCCGCTTTCAAGAACGTAGAAAAATCCATCCATGTCGACGTCAATAGCTTTAAGTGATTCGGACTGAATAAGTCTATTTGATTCGTCAGCAAAATTATAGTTTTCCTTACCAAGTACATCCTTACCACCGGGATTAAGTCGTTTGACTTGTCCCTTTGCAGATTCAGTGCCGGAAACAGAGGTGACCGTATATACAAAATCATTAGGACCTACTACAAAATCAGTAAACTGATACGGCAAAGCCCTTACAGATGCCGCTCTTTTTTCGTCGGTAGAAAAAATCTTATTTATAAAGTTTTTTAGCGCATCCCCTACCGAAACCGCAACAGCATTTGCACCGTAGAAACCCAAAAATTCCATATCGGGCGAATATACCAGTGCGCCATAATAAGAACCGTCACTTGAAATATAAAGATAATTTCTTGAATCAATTGCAATTTTTTGAGGAGCGTACTTAAAATCGTTGGGAATGAGCTTTGATTTTGGAAGTGTAAGATAATGGATTACTTTACCGCTGATATCCATAACCAAAATTCTGGCATTTTTTGTATCGGCAATATATATCTTTTCATCCTTAACTAATATACCCGAAGCTCCCTTTATTGAAAGCGATTTGCCTTCATAAACAATATTATTAATTTCGTTTTTTAATGTGTAATTCTCGTCAAGCACATATACCTTTGAGGAATTGCTATCCAAAATATATATGTAACCATCAGCCGAGCAAACATCATCTATACTGCCAAAAAGTGCTGTACCTAAAACTGTTGCATCTATAACAGTTTTCGTCTCATACATCGGTTTACAATAAGTCTTGGTTTTTGCAGTACTGCCAAGTCCATCCCAATATGTATAGGTTTCAAACGGAGTTTCCTCTGTTGTGGCAGGGTCAGTGGCAAAGGTTGCTGCAAAAACATTAGTAGTTAGTATTGAAACCAAAAGTATAATTGTAAGACCCATACAGGCGAATAATTTAAAATTATTTTTTCTTATCATATCATCCGCCTCCTAACCCTTTATACCTGCGCTGCCCATTGTCTCTTTAATACTGCTTTGAGAGAACAAATAAACAACAATAGGCGGTATCATCATTATTACAGTTGCCGCCATAGACGCGCCTGAACGTGCTATACCGCCAGCGCCTATTGTAGACATAACCGTAGGTAAGGTTTTTAACGATTCATTAAAAATAGTACCTGTTGGAATTGTTGCCCAAATGGACTGGAATGCAAACAAAACAAGTGTAAGCACGCAGGGCTTTACATTCGGGAAAATAACAGACCAAAAAATTCTCAAATAATTTGCACCGTCAATTTTAGCCGCTTCTATTAAGGCATCAGGAATATAACCGTCCATATACTGCTTCATAAGAAACACACCCATTGAAGACGGAATGGCAGGTAAAATATAAACCCAATATGTATCGATAATACCCATACCGTTATATATAAGATAACGCGGAATGCTTAATGTGTAGGCATTAAATAATAGCGATAACTGAATAATAAGGAATATGGTTTTCTTGAATTTTAAATCAACCTTTGAAAGAACAAACGCTGCCGCAGTTGCCGCAATAACATGTAAAACCGTACCGGCAATGCTTATAAATAAACTGTTTGTTAAATATCTTGACAAGGGAATATTAAGCCCCGAAATCAAATCAGGCAATGCTAAATAGTTATTAAACGTAGGTCTTTTCACAATAAAAAGTGTCGGCGGAAATACAAGCAATTCGTCAAGCGGCTTAAAAGATGTTACCACACTGTATACAAGTGGTAATACCGAAAAGGCACCGAACAAAAACAGAAAAGCAAAGAACATAAAATTTCCAAACTTTGAACGGGTATATTTACGTACTGTGCCGTCAGTTCGTTTTTGTGGCAGTTTAAATTTTAAATTCATCTTCATACTACTGCCCCACCTTTTTTAACAACTTAACTATAATTGACCGTGTTCCGAACATCATAACAAAAAGTATTACCGAAAGTGCAGATGCATAACCCATCTCATATTTTACCGAACCTACGTCAGTTAGATATGAAACTATTGTATCGGCCGCATATCCGACTGTGGGATAACCTGCAAGAGTAGTTATAATACTGCTTATAGAGAATGCCGAAGCAATTTGCATAACTGCGCTAAAGAGCAGCATATGTTGCATGCCTGGTAATGTTATATACCAAAGCTCCTGCCAACGATTTTTAATACCATCCACAGCGCCGGCTTCAAACAATTCGGGATTGATGTTCTGAAGACCCGAAATATTTGCAAGGAAAGAGGTACCCATGCTCATCCATAACTGAATTATAACCACAATAGGAACTATAAGCGCCTCATCAGAAAACCACTGCTTCGGTGCAGTTATAAGGCCGTTTGACAGCAAAAAACTGTTCATATATCCATAACTGTCGCTTGCAAAGATTATCGTCCAAATATAAAGTGCATTTCCCACCAATGACGGAACATAAAACATAAAAGAAAGAAGTGTTCTCATAGCGGGACGAAACTCGTTTATCATCCAAGCCAGAACAAACGAGAGCAAAAATCCTGCAGGACCTGTTAGAATAGCTAATACGAAAGTATTCTTTAAAATAGTTGGGAATACATCGTCTTGAATAAACATCCTAAGGTAATTATCTAAACCTGCAAAGTTTGGTAATGAAACCATATCAAAATTAAAGAAGCTCAGAACAACAGAAGAAAGCACAGGCAATACTGTCATAAGAAAAAACAATATTAAAAATGGGCCGATAAGTAGATAAATTTGTCCGCGTTCTTTAATTACGGTAATTAATTTATTTTTCTTCATTTAAAATCAACCTCCGTAATTCTTATTAGTATATTCTTTAATCTTACGCATAATTTCTTTATCGCTAGTCTCGGACCAGTCCATTATTGCTTCCTTGGCAGATTTTTTCCCGTTTTTAGTAGCCCAAAAGGCTTGGTCAATAGAACGTGAAACATAATAGCTGCCCGGTACCTCAGGGATTTCCTTTACATTTTCCCATTGACTTAAAATAACCTCTAAGGCATCATCTTCCCAGTTAAGACGTGATACTGCTTCAGGATTAGCTGAACTTGTTCGGCCTGTTTCACCGATTATTGCTTCAACCTCGGCTGAATAACGGTACTGCGTATCAGCAGATACCCACCATTTAATAAACTTCCAGGCGGCATCCTTATTTTTGCTTGATTTCATAATTGAAACACCTGTACCCGAACCCGAGCAGGTATTATCAACTGTGCCATCCTCTTTTAAAATTCCAGGAATGGGAGCAATGCTCCACTTGCCCTGAATTTCAGGCGCACCAAGCTTAATGGTAAGATACTGTGTATAGCTTGCAATACCTAAGGGCATAGTACCTACACGGAATTTTTGATAGAAGTTAGCATCCTGTTCAAGACTATATTCAGTATAAAATTCTGTCCAGAACTTAAATGCTTCTATTGATTCGTTACTTGCTAAATTTGTAGCATTAAGCTCTTTATTATAAACCGAAGCGCCTCTTTGCATAAGCATTGTCGGAAAAATTGTAAGTCCGCCCGCACCTATATTTACTGTATTTGCAGCGCCCAGTTTTGTATAGGGCAAATAAGTGTTCATTTTATTTCGCTGCAATATACCGGTTACGGTAAGAAAATCATCCCAAGTTACAGGCACCTCAAGCTTCATTTTTTCCAAAATGTCTTTTCTGTAAAACATTACAAAGAAGTTTTGTGTGTCAGGTAATGCATAGGTTCCGTTCTTGTATATGTATGGGGTTTCCGCACCCTCAAGAAAATTTTCATTTAAAACCTTTTCATAGTCTTCAAAATTACTTAAATCGTAAAGAACGCCGCGCATTGCAAGGTTAACCGGCTCGGTTCTTGCCATGTGTAAGTACAAATCAGGTGAATTGCCTGAAATTACACCCTGAACAAGAGTAGCATTAACCTGTTCAACCGTAACATTAACACTATTTTGCGGTGTAAAGCTGTCTTGGATTAGAGAATTAAGCACCTTAACCTGATCTCTACCCCAGTTCACCCAAATTTTAATATTGGGAAGACTTTCGTCATCACTACTGCTAAGCGATGATGAATTATTTAAGTAAGAATTAATATATCTCATTAAGAAAAATTTAATTCCCCCAAAAAAGCCTGCTTTTGGTGTATCAAATTCCTTATCGGGAGCCGCCAGAATTATCTGATCAACCGAAAGCGACATATTTTTAATGTCATAAAGCCAGGCGCTTAAGGTTTGCTGTGCAGAATAGAAGGTCTGAACCTGCAAATGCGCATCATAAAGATTGTTCTTCATTTCTTTTATGATACGTGCCATATTTTTAAGCGCGCCGTTTAGTTCTCCGTTTACTTTAAGTTTTGTGCCAATGTCTGCCGTTAAAGCATTTAT
>JAZQWD010000140.1:0-12124 GCA_045632165.1 Acutalibacteraceae bacterium
AGAAAGTTCGTTAAAGATAGCGAAAATGCTTGAAGGAGGAGTATCCTTAGAGCCAAGACCGTAACGACCGCCGGTAACGGTGTCAATCTTACGGCCGGTAGTAGCAAGAGCAGCAACAACGTCGAGGAACAAGGGTTCACCGAGTGAGCCGGGTTCCTTAGTTCTGTCAAGAACAGCAATCTTCTTAACGGTTTCGGGAATAGCTGCAACTAACTTTTCAGCAGAGAAAGGACGATAGAGGCGAACCTTTACAAGACCAACCTTTTCGCCTGCAGCGGTCATATAATCGATAACTTCTTCAGCAACGTCACAGATAGAACCCATAGCGATGATGATCTTTTCAGCATCGGGAGCACCGTAGTAGTTGAAGAGCTTGTAATCGGTACCGAGCTTAGCGTTTACCTTATCCATATATTCTTCAACGATAGCAGGAACAGCATCATAGTACTTGTTGCAAGCTTCTCTGTGTTGGAAGAAGATGTCGCCGTTTTCGTGTGAACCACGCATTACGGGATGTTCAGGGTTAAGAGCGCGCTTACGGAAAGCAGCAACTGCGTCCATATCGCACATTTCTTTAAGGTCTTCGTAATCCCAAACTTGAATCTTTTGGATTTCGTGAGATGTACGGAAACCATCAAAGAAGTTGATGAAAGGAACTCTTGACTTAATTGTAGCTAAGTGAGCTACTGCACCGAGGTCCATAACTTCTTGAGTGTTGGTTTCAGCGAGCATAGCAAAACCGGTTTGACGGCAAGCGTAAACGTCTGAATGGTCGCCGAAGATGTTAAGAGCGTGAGAAGCTACGCAACGTGCAGATACGTGGAACACGCTGGGAAGTAACTCACCGGCAATTTTGTACATGTTGGGAATCATGAGTAAGAGACCCTGTGAAGCGGTGTAGGTGGTGGTAAGAGCACCTGCGTTAAGTGAGCCGTGAACTGTACCTGCAGCACCTGCTTCAGATTGCATTTCGGAAACCTTTACGGTTGTACCAAAAATGTTTTTAACACCTTGTGCAGACCATTGGTCAACATAGTCAGCCATAGGGCTAGAAGGTGTGATGGGGTAAATACCTGCAACTTCAGTGAACGCATATGACACGTAAGCGGCAGCGTTATTACCGTCCATAGTTTTGAACTTTCTGGCCATTGAAAATTCCTCCTAAAAAATAATTAATGAGATTTCGAATTTAAAAATGTTCTCATACGAAAATATTATAGCAAATTTCTTCGCCATTGTAAATAGGAAATTACATATAAATATATATATTTATAAAAGAAAAAAACGAAAAAAATAAAAAAATTAAAAATTTTTTAAAAAAGTGCTTGACAAATGCTAAAAGGTGTGGTAATATAGCAAAGTCGCGTGAGGCGATACACAAGTTGGTGTTGATTGCGGCGAGGGTCCACCCGTTCCCATACCGAACACGGAAGTTAAGCTCGCTTGCGCCGAAGATACTTGGCGGGAAGCTGCCCGGGAAAATAGGTAGATGCCAACACAAAGAGATGTAACTTACAGTTACATCTCTTTTTTTGTTTATTGACTACTTGAAAAAATAACTTTGGTATGCTAAAATTATTCTATTAAATATTTGGAACAAGAATGGGAGAAGCACCGATGAAAAAGTGTGACGTATTATATATACATTCTGTCAAAAATCCTTTATCCGGTCAGTTATCTTACGCATATATGCCTGTAGGAATAATTGGGATTCTTAATGCTTTGAGAAAAAAAGGTGTTAACGTTATTGGGGTTAATTATGCTATTGAAAAAGAGTTAAATCCTAATTTTGATTTAAATTCCTTCTTAGCTGAAACTGATTATAAAGTTCTTATGACCGATCTTCATTGGTACGAACATTCTTTTGGTGCTTTATGGGTGGTAGAACAGTCGAAAAAGGTGCGTCCCAATGCGCACACTATATTGGGCGGTTATACTAGTACGATTTATGCCGATGAAATTATGCAAAATTTCAGTAACGTAGATTTTCTTGTTACGGGTGATAGTGACCTTCCTATTGAATTATTGGTTGACAAGCTACTTGGTAAAATTGAAACCGAATTTAGTGAAATACCTAATATTCTTTATAGAGAAAACGGAGCGGTTAAAACCTATTCGAAAACATGGGTTCAGACCTCGCTTGATGATATTGATTTTGTAAGCGTTGACTTTTTTGAACATTCTGAAAGAGTTCCGTTTCTTTCAACTAAAGGTGCAAGTCGAAAAGATAGCGAACGTTGGTTGTGTATTGCACGTGGATGTACCTTTAATTGTGCTTATTGTTGCGGTGCTAACGATAATATGGAAGCTTTGTTCAAGCGTTGCAACGTGTTGACCGCATCACCAGAAAAGGTAGCGGATGACTTTTTGCGACTTGAAAAAATGGGTACGTTTCGTGTTTCGCCTACACACGATTTTCAAATGTTCGGTAAGGAATATTACAGTGCGGTGTTTGCTGAAATTCGCAAAAGAAACATTAAACCCGGTTTGTATCTTGAATGCTTCCAACTTCCTACAAAGGCGTTTATTGACGATATAATGAACACATTTGACAAGCGTAGAACGGTTTTGGTTATTTCACCGATAAGCGGTAATGAGGAATTACGCCGAATGAACGGTAAGCTTTTCACTAATGATGCTTTTTATAAATGTGTTAAATATATAATTGATAACGGTATTCCGTTACAGTTGTACTATACGTTAAATATTGTTGGTGAAACTGCGGTACAATTCCAAGACACAAGCGTTCAAATGAATTTGCTTCACAATATGCTTAAGCTTACTAAAAAGAACGTCTTTTATCAGCGTGTGGTTATTGACCCGCTTGCAGGTATGCGTAAATTCAAAGGTATAGAGGTGGAATATAACACCTTTATGGATTATTACAATTATTGTCAAAGCAATAAACCAAATTATGAATTAACCGGCTTTAATGACAATGGTGAGGTTTCAAGTGAAGCTAAACTTAAAATGTTTGAGGCGTTATTTGGAAAATAAAGTAAACTCCATCCGAAATGGATGGAGTTTTTGTTTTTATTAGAAAAGTTTTTCAACCTTAAAGTCGTTTTCACCAAACATATACATATATCCGTCTATATATACGCCACGCTTAACGTCTGTTATACCCGCAAGACGAACATTAGCAACCTCTACAAGATTATATCCGTCAAAGTATAAAACGATATATCTTTCTGCTTGACCGATACTTGAATTATAAGTATTAACACCAAGACCAATAAGCTGATTTTCGCGGTCGATATAGTAGGATTTATATTGGGTGGAATAATCGGTGTTTTCCAATTCGTATTTACAAAAGCCGTTAACACCGTTTTTTGTTTCTTCGTAGATTTCCACTTTAAAGGTATTCCAATCGGCTCTGCCTATGCCTAAAAGCTTACCGTTTCCAAAGTTTATAAGTGAAGTAGAAAAGCCTTCTATTGTGCCGGTTTCCTTATAGGTTATATTATTCAAATCGGAAAGGTTGAAGAAAAATACGGGGTCCGACATTTCAATTGACGTGCAAACATAGGCGGTGTTTTTATCAAAGCGTACCGATTGCACTTCTTCGTGAGGCGGTGCAAAATCCTTAACCTCAGCAACAACCTCAAAGCTATTCAAATCTATACAGTAAAGACTTGCGTTGGAATTTCCGGTAGCGGTTACTAAAATATCTGCCGATACGTTTTCACCGTTAGAGTAGCGGTTTTCATAAATGGTGGTCGCATTGGTTGTGGTTACCACCCTTAAAATATCTTCATATTCATCCATGCTCCATTGGTCTTTAACGTATCCGCGAATGGTTGCTGCACCCTTCATTTCAAAGGTGTTTCCGCAATAGGTAAGGCAGGTAATTTCGGTCATAGAATTGCGGATTTTATTGCCGCCATTATCATTTTTAACGTCGGCAAAAACGTGGGTTAAGAAAATATGGTCGTTTGATACGTACACATCCTCTGAATAGGATAAGAACGCCGCCGTGCCTTCAAGGTTTAACGTTTTTTCGTCTAACTTCATTACAATAGTATAACGGGTATCGTTAAGCTTTTCGGGGCAGGTAATACCACTTGCAGGAAGAGTTTTAAAACCGTCGCCTGTATTTATTTGCGGTAAGAATGTGCTTTCTTTGCTGAAATCAAGGTCTTCTTTATTGAAAACAAATTCGGTTAGTAAAATAAGCTTTCCGTCAGTCAAGCGTGACGACATATATCCGCCCGTAATTTCAATTCGGTTTTTTTCAATGATTTTTTCGGGGTTGCTAACGTCAAGCGAAATAACGCCAACACATAGCTGCTTGCTATCGTTGTAAAACTGTGTGATTACAGTTGCGGTTTTACAGTCCTTTGATAGATAAAATTCCCATTTATTAAGATGATAATTTTTATCGGTATAAAGCTTAATATGACCAAGCTCTTTGGAATTTAAACCCGCAATGGAAAATACGCGAAGGGTTTGGTTATCCAAATAATAAATATGCTTGTCGCTTCGCTTAATGCGGTCGGCTTCGATAATTCCTTCTACTTGATTGTCGGTTATTTCTTCATAGGTGTTATCGGTTGACTCGTAAAGCTCATCCTTTGCACTGTTCATACCGCTTCCCGGTGCAACGCCGTCCATCATATTGGTTCCCAATTCCATATCATCTATTATCTCAAATTTTGAGTTATAGAGGAATAAATTTGATATATTATCCTTTAAAACCTCAAAGTTATTTTTGTGTTGCGGTTTTTCAAAGGTTAAAACGTTTAACTTTTGAATAATGTTGTAATATTCGCTATCGGAATATCGCGATACGTCGGGCAAGTTAGTGTTAAAGGGCATAAATAACCATAGGTTGCAAAAAACAAGTGCAAAACATGCGGTAGCAGCAATTATTGATAATGCAATTCGTTTTTTGTTTATATTTATGATTTTTGCATTGGGGTTGGCTTCTTCAAGATATTTATCGTCTACAAGATTTAAGTTCTTAAACCAGTTTTCTTTTTTCATACAGTTATCCCTTCCTTTTTAAGATAATCTTTAAATCGGTTTCGTGTTCTATGTAGTATAACGCTGACGTGACTTTCAGATATATTCATTTTTTTGGCAATTTCCTGCACACTTAAAGCGTACCAGTAACGGCGCAAAAAGATTATGCGGGCGCGACTATCTAAGCTTTCTAAAAATCCGTTTATAAGCTTTTTTAAGATAACCTCGTCCTCTAGTGAAATCTCGCCGTTCGGGATACATTCATAATATTCCTCAATAGCGCTTTCGAGTTCGGAATTTCGTTTTTGCGCTTTGTTATAGCCATAACGGTCAAGAGCAAGATTTCGCGTAATGCGACCTAAAAAGTACTGTAACTTGTTTGGCTTTTGTGGCGGTATGGTATGCCAAGCGTTGTGCCAGGTATCGTTTACACATTCGTCACTGTCATCAGTTGAGCGAAGAATATTATAGGCAATTGTACGGCAATATTTGCCGTATTTTTTGTTGGATTCATCAATTGCTGCTTCATCGCGTTTCCAAAACAGTTCTATTATTTTACTGTCTTCCATTACGTCACATCCTTTGCGTTTGTTTCAAGGCCTTTCATCTTAACAGACGAAAAACAAAGCCAAAATCTTACAAAAATTTTAATTTTTTAAAATAAACATAAAAAGCCCATAACTTTTTTGTAAGTTACAGGCCTTCATCATCGTTTATGTTCTATTCTTGGGTGGGTTGATGCTCCTATAACCTCACCGAAAATGTCTTGCTACTTTGTATTATAGCATAGCTTTGTGACTTTTTCTATATTTTTTTATAATTGAAAAAATTATATATATGTGTTAGAATACTAAAAAAGGAAGTGAAGAAATGTCACGAACAATTGCGGCTATTGCCACACCATTAGGTGAGGGTTCAATAGGTGTTATAAGAATTTCGGGTGATGATGCCATAACGGTTGCCGATAAGGTTTTTAAAAGTATATCGGGTAAAAAGCTTTGTGAAATTAAGGGTTATACCGCCCTTTATGGTAATATAGTTGAAAATGAAAAGATTTTGGATGATGCGGTTGCGCTTGTTTTTAAAAATCCCCAAAGCTATACGGGGGAAGACGTTGTTGAGATTTCGGTGCACGGCGGTCGTTTAATGCTTAAAGCGGTGCTTCGTGCAGTTTTGGATAATGGTGCTTTTCCTGCCGAGCCGGGCGAATTTACAAAACGTGCTTTTTTAAACGGTAAGCTTGATTTAACAAAAGCCGAAAGTATAATGGGGCTTATTAGTGCCGAAAGTGATGCTGAACTTAGATTATCACGCGCGGCACATATTGGTAAGGTAAGCGAAAAGATTGACAAAATTGAAGCCGATTTAGTATCTGCCGATGCTTCAATCGCCGCTTATTCCGATTATCCTGACGAGGATATTGAAGGCCTTGATTACGATAGCTTTTTAAGTATGCTAACGAATGCTAAATTTGAAATTGAAGAAATGCTTAAAAATTATGATTCGGGTCGAGTGCTTCGCGAGGGTATTGAAACTGTAATTGTCGGTAAGCCAAACGTTGGTAAATCTACTTTAATGAATATGTTAAGCGGTGCTGACCGTTCAATCGTTACCGAAGTTGCGGGTACTACTCGTGACGTTATTGAAGATACTGTAACGGTGGGAGATATTAAGCTTCGCCTTGCCGATACTGCGGGTATTCACAAAACCGATGATAAGGTTGAAAGCATTGGTATCGAGAAGGCAAAAAACCGAATTGATTTGGCTGAGCTTGTGCTTGCGGTGTTTGACTGTACAACTCCGCTTGATAATAACGACCTTGAATTAATTGAAAGTATTAAAAATAAAAATACAATTATAATAATAAACAAAACCGATTTAGAAAATAAAATTGATATGTCGGCTTTTGATGGCTTTATGATTGTGGAAATTTCAGCAAAACAGGGAACAGGGTATAAAGAGTTATCAGAAAGAATTGCTGAAATATCGGGTGCGGCTAATCTTAATCCTGATAGTGCGGTGCTTATTGGTGAACGCCAGCGTGCTTGCGCGGCAAGGGCGCTTGACGCAGTAGATGAAGCAATTAATTCACTTGTAGGCGGTCTCACGATGGATGCGGTTGGTATTTGCGTTGATGATGCCATAGCGGCGTTGTTTGAACTTACGGGCAAACGAGTAACCAATGCCGTTGCTGATGAAATATTTAAAAAATTCTGTGTTGGTAAATAAATTTAACCGCGGTGGTTCACACCGCGGTTTTAATTTTTTGAACTTCAAATTGGGGTTTATGGGTGACTATATTGATATATCGCGTAGGGTCGCACCTGTGTGTGCGACCGCAAAAATAACGGAACGACACATAGGTCGTTCCCTACGCGTGCCTCTAATTTAACAGCCCGACAAACTATAATTTGTGAACAGTTTGTTAAAAAGTCAGAGAAAGTCAAAAAACTTTTTCAAAAACTATTGACAAATGGAAAATTAAGGTTATAATAAGGATGTTAGCACTCGAAAGGTAAGAGTGCTAAAAAACGAAGGGAGTGAAAATTTTGGAACTTACACCCCGTAAACAAGCGGTTTTGAAGGCAATTGTTAAGGCATATATTGAAACCGGCGAACCGGTTGGTTCTAAAATTTTGACCGAACTTATCGAAAATGCCCCTTCATCTGCAACGCTTCGTAACGAAATGAGCGAGCTGTGCGAACTTGGATTTTTGGAACAGCCCCACACTTCAGCGGGTCGAATTCCTACAAGCCGTGGTTTTCAGTTTTACGTTAAAAAACTGATGCCGACTGGTGAGATTAACGAAAGCGATAAGGTATATATTGATAACGCACTAGAAAATATTACCGAAATACCTGAAAAAATTCCTGCTGCGGTGGGCAAAATACTTTCAGATATGACGGGTTATCCCGTTATCACTTGTTTAATGACAAACAGTGAAGCAACTGTTAAGAGGGTAGAACTTTTAAGGGTAAGCCGAAGCACCTTAATGCTTTTGGTTATCACAAACGATGGGCGCACCCGCAATCGCATTGTAAGGTTAACTAACGAATTAACCACCGAAATTTTAGAACGGTTTAGCGATATAATTGATAAAAAAATCAAACGCAGGCCTATTTCGGAATTAACGCTCGGTTATATGCAAAGCGTTATTGCAAATGCTGGTATTGATGCTTTTAGTTTAATGCCACTTTTGACTGCGGTTTTCGATACGGTTAGTGAAATTGACAGTGTCTCACTTGATTTAAGCGGTATGCCAAGACTTTATGACATAACTTCAAATGAAGAAGCTGCGCGACGAATAATTTCGCTTATTGAAAGACGCGATCCGATAATTTCAATGTTTGAAGAGGTTGGTTCGGGTGTAATTTTCGGAAGCGAAAGCGGTTATAACGAATTATCAAACGATACTTTAATTGCCGCAAGCTTTGATTCAACCGATAAATACCGCGGATATATCGCCGTTTTGGGACCTAAACGTATCTCATACGAGCAGATTATTCCAAGTATTGAATATATAGCCGAAAAAATAAATAACCTTATTTCAGAGGCGCAAAAGGATATGGAGGATTGATTTCGTGGAAGAAAATAAGGAAAACATAAAAACTGAAAAAAAGAAAAACAAAAAAGACCTTGAAATTGAAAATTTAAAGGCAGAGTTAGATGCGAAAAACGATTTGTTGCTTCGTACCGCCGCTGAATTTGATAATTTTAAAAAGCGTACCGAACGCGAAAAGTCGGCGGTTGCCGAATTTGCAAAGGCAGGACTTATTAGACAGCTTTTGCCGATACTTGATAACATCGACCGTGCCGCACTCTCGGAAAAGGGCAGTGAAGATTATATTAAAGGCATTGAAATGATTGTTAAGCAGTTTGAAGCGACCGCAGGCAATTTAGGGATAGAAGAAATTGCAAAGGTTGGCGACACCTTTAATCCCGAACTTCATGAAGCAGTAATGCACATTGAAGATGAATCAGTCGCTGAAAACACCATTACACAGGTTTTACAAAAGGGTTATAAAATCGGTTCAACCGTTATAAGACCTGCAATGGTTCAAGTAGCAAACTAAAACATTTATATATTAAAAGGAGAAATTTATTATGGGTAAAATTATTGGTATTGACTTAGGTACAACTAACTCTTGCGTTGCTGTTATGGAAGGCGGCGAAGCAGTTGTAATCGCAAACGCTGAAGGCGGCAGAACAACACCTTCTGTTGTTGCATTTTCAAAAACAGGTGAAAGAATGGTAGGTCAGGTTGCAAAGCGTCAAGCTATCACCAACCCCGACAGAACAATCAGCTCTATCAAGCGTGATATGGGTACTTCTAACACCGTTGCTATTGACGGTAAGAACTACACCCCTCAAGAAATTTCAGCTATCATTCTTCAAAAGTTAAAGGCAGATGCTGAAAGCTATCTCGGTCATAGTGTAAGTGAAGCAGTTATTACTGTTCCCGCTTACTTTACCGACGCTCAACGTCAAGCAACCAAGGACGCAGGTAAAATTGCAGGTCTTGAAGTTAAGCGTATTATTAACGAACCTACCGCTGCTGCACTTGCTTATAGTATTGATAAGGAAGACGACCAAAAGGTTATGGTTTATGACCTTGGCGGTGGTACCTTCGACGTTTCTATTATCGAAATGGGCGACGGCGTTCAGGAAGTTTTAGCAACTGCAGGTAACAACAAGCTCGGTGGTGACGATTTCGATAAGCGCGTTATGGATTATATCGTTTCTACCTTCAAGGCAGAACAGGGCATTGACCTTTCAAACGATAAAATGGCTATGCAGCGTGTTAAAGAAGCAGCTGAAAAGGCAAAAATCGACCTTTCAGGTATGACCTCAACCGATATTAACCTTCCCTTTATTACTGCTGACTCTACCGGTCCTAAGCACTTCGAAACCACTTTAACCCGCGCTAAGTTTAACGAACTTACTGCTGACTTGGTTGAAGCAACAATGGCTCCTGTTCGTCAGGCAATCGCTGACTCGGGTCTAGAGAAGGGCGAAATCAACAAGGTATTAATGGTTGGTGGTTCTTCAAGAATTCCCGCTGTTCAGGAAGCAGTTAAAAACTTTATGGGCAAAGAACCCTTCAAGGGCATCAACCCCGACGAATGCGTAGCACTTGGTGCAGCACTTCAAGCAGGTGTTCTCGGCGGCGACGTTAAGGGTCTTCTCCTCTTGGACGTTACACCTCTTTCACTCGGTATTGAAACTATGGGCGGTATCTCTACAAAGGTAATCGACCGCAATACAACTATCCCCGCTAAGAAGAGCCAAATCTTCTCAACTGCAGCTGACGGTCAGACCTCTGTTGAAGTACACGTACTCCAAGGTGAACGCGAATTTGCACGCGACAACAAGACCCTCGGTGTGTTCCACCTCGACGGTATTGCATCTGCTCCCCGTGGTGTTCCTCAAATCGAAGTAACCTTCGATATTGACGCTAACGGTATCGTTCACGTTTCTGCTAAGGACCTTGGCACAGGTAAGGAAAACAACATTACCATTACCTCAAACACCAATATGTCTAAGGATGATATTGACAAGGCAGTTAAGGAAGCTGAAGAATATGCAGCAGAAGACAAGAAGCGTCGCGAAGCAGTTGACGTTCGCAACAATGCCGACCAAATGATTTACACAACCGAAAAAACTCTTACCGACCTTGGCGATAAGATTACCGAAGACGAAAAGAACAAGATCAACACCGCTAAGGAAGCTTTGAAGGAAGCTGTTAAGGGCGAAGATATCGACCTTATTAAAGCTAAGCAGGAAGAACTTCAAAAAGAACTTTTCGCAGTAAGCGAAAAGCTTTATAAGGCAGCGGCTGAACAACAGCAAGCAGCACAAGGTCAAGAAGGCGGTCAAGAAACAAAGGCAGACAACGTTTACGAAGCTGACTTTACCGATGTTGACGATAACAAATAATTATTTGTAATGATAGGCGAAACCGATATTCGTTAAAAACGGACAGTCGGGGACGCCTGTCCCTACATATGTAGATATTAGGAGAATTGTTTTGGCTGATAATAAACGAGATTATTATGATGTCTTGGGTGTCGACCGTTCGGCAAGCGAAGATGAGCTAAAAAAAGCATATAGAAAAGCGGCGAAAAAATATCACCCCGATCTGAATCCGGGCGATGCCGAGGCCGAAAAAAACTTCAAAGAGGTAAACGAGGCTTACGAGGTGCTTTCCGATAAGGAAAAACGCGCCCGTTATGACCAATTTGGTCATGCTGGTGTTGACCCTAACTTTGGTGCAGGCGGCGGCTACGGCGGTGGCGGTTTCAACGGTGATTTTGGCGACTTTGGCGATTTAGGTGATATCTTCGGCTCATTTTTTGGCGGTGGTTTCGGTGGCGGTGGTCGCCGTTCAAACCCCAATGCGCCCCGCCGCGGTAATGATGCATCTGCTGCTGTTAATATTTCTTTTGAAGAAGCGGCAAAGGGCTGCACAAAAACCGTTAAGGTAACTAAAATTGACACCTGTGATGAATGTGGCGGTAGCGGTGCACAAAAGGGTACAACCTCTAAAACCTGTCCTGTTTGTCACGGTAGCGGTCAGGTTACGTCTGCTCAACGAACACCTTTTGGTGTGTTCCAAACACAAACTGTTTGTAACCATTGTCACGGTACGGGTAAGGTTATTGAAAAGCCCTGTACTCGTTGTAACGGCAAGGGTCGTATTCGCCACACAGTTGAAGAAACGGTTGAAATTCCCGCAGGTATTGACGACGGTCAGGTAATTAACCTTCGCGGCAAGGGTGACAGCGGTGTTAACGGCGGTCCTTCGGGCGATTTGCGTATTAACGTTAACGTGCGTCCTCATCCCATCTTCCACCGCAGCGGTTACGACGTATTTTGTGAAATTCCAATTACCTTTACCGAAGCGGCGCTTGGTGCGGATATTACCGTACCCACACTTGACGGCAAGGTAAAGTTCACCATTCACGAAGGCACACAGCCCGGAGATGAATTTAAGCTTAAGGGTAAGGGTATACAACGCCTTAATTATTCGGGCAAGGGTGACCAATACGTTAAAATTGTGGTTGAAATTCCCAAGAACCTATCACGTGAGCAAAAGGAAATTTTAAAGAATTTCCAAAGCACCTCAAGCGAAAAAAACTATAAAACACAAAAAAGCTT
>JAZQWD010000141.1:0-27814 GCA_045632165.1 Acutalibacteraceae bacterium
ATTTCCCCTATTAGGGGAATCTCACCTGCCCCTACGCGCGGTTTCAATGCAAATTCTTCTCCCCGATAAACTATAATTTGAACAACAAAAAACGGCAGGGGTTCTACACCCTACCGTTTTAAAAATTAATTTATCCCAAAATAACGATACCTGCAATTACAAGCGCAATAACCACGTAATGCTTCCAGGACATTTTTTCTTTAAGGAAGATACGGCTCCATAATACTGAAATTGCACAGTAAGCCGAGATGATAACCATACCAACCGAGAAATCGCTGAACATAACTGCCATATAGAAAATTTGGCCAACGGTTTCACAAAAACCGCCAAAGAACAAATGCTTGTTACCTTTAAATATATTATCCTTCTTAACAAGCTTAACCCAAATAAACGCAAAAATCGCTAAAATGAAGAAGGTTAATTCGAAAGCAGAGTTTGCTGCATAGTCCGAAATTTCAACGGGTGAACGGTCAGAGAAGATAAATTCATCGCCAACTGTACCAAGCGCATCTATTATAAGGTAGGAAATCGGCAAAAGGAAAGCCAAAATGCTTTTAGCATACTTGCGGTTTGCTCTTTCCTGACGTGCCTTGCGAACCTCTTCATCCTCACGTTGTTCAACAAAACCAAGTGCGATAATACCAACGGTAATCATTACAATACCAACAATTGTGGTAACTGTAATATCTTCGGTTGAGAAAATACCAAAAATAAGGCACAAAAGGAATGCAAGTGCGCCCGATGAGTTACAAATTGGTGAAGAAATAGAAAGTTCGATATAACGAAGACCGATATACCCGAAAACCATTGCTAATATGTAAAGACCCGCAACAGGTAGGTAATACACAAAGTCCATTATTTTAAAGTCAGTATAAAATAGACTTGCTACCACCTTTGGTAAAGCATCTACACCAACTGTGTTATCGATTATCGCGCCGCCGATAAGGGTAATAAAGAAATGTATACCCATTATAAGACCAACGGCAAAAACAACCTTCCAATGACTGTTTTTATCACGTTCTCTTGTTCCCATTTTAGAAAACAAGTCCGAACCGCTCCAACAAAGCAGAGCTAAAATTGAAAAAATATAAAACATTTTACACCTCTAATTAAATAATGATTTTTTAACTTCAATATTTAGTTGGAGGTGGACGTCGTCTAAACACCCTGCATGGCATTAATTTTTTAAGTCTTTTTGTCATATTTTAATCCGTTAACTTATTTGCAAAGTCGCAAAGTTCTTTATCACTATAAAATTCAATGGTGATTTTACCTTTTCCCTTACCTGTTGAAACAATTTTAACCTTACGGTGAAGCTCACTACGAAGGGATAATTCAACCTCGCTGTAAAGCTTGTTTTTTTCTTCCTTTTTAGCAGCTTTAGGTGTCTTTTTGGCAAGTTGAGCCATTCTTTCAATATCACGCACAGAAGCGCCGTCAATAGCTGCTGCAAGCATTTTTGCTCGAACGTCGGCATCTTCTATACCAATAAGGCAACGCGCGTGTCCTGCGGTAATTAAACCGTTTTTAAGGGCGTCTAGCTCGTCCTCGTTTAAGTTAAGAAGACGAAGTGCATTTGTAACCGCCGAACGTGATTTACCCATACGGTTTGCCACTTCTTCTTGGGTAAGACCGAAGCTATCAATAAGCGAACGGTAACCGAAAGCTTCTTCAACAGGGTTTAAGTCCTCACGCTGTAAATTTTCAATTAAAGCAATTTCCATAAGCTCTTGCTTAGTAGCTTCTTTTACGATTACAGGCACCTCGTTAAGACCTGCTATACGGCAAGCGCGCCAACGTCTTTCACCCGCAACTATACTATATCTACCATTTGCTAATGGTGTAACCACAATAGGTTGTATTAAACCGTGTTGCGCGATACTATCCGCAAGTTCGGAAACCGCGTCATCATCAAAGTTCTTACGTGGTTGATTACGGTCAGGTTCAATATCGTTTAAATTAAGTTTTAATATACCGTTTTCTTCGGTAGAGTTTTCATTAAAGAGAGAATCAAGTCCGCGACCAAGACCGCCTTTTTTAACTGCCATTTCTTATGCCCTCCTGTTTTTCTTTAAGAATTCCTTGGCTAAATCGTTATAAGCCGCCGCACCCTTTGAACGCTTATCGTAATATTGAATAGGCATACCGAAGGACGGTGCTTCTGAAAGTCGTACCGCGCGTGGAATTGCGGTTTTATAGAGCTTATCGGCAAAATACTTTTTAATTTCGCCCACAACCTGACCGGTAAGGTTCAAGCGTCCATCATACATGGTAAGCACAATGCCCTCTATTTCAAGCGTAGGATTGTAAAGGCGCTTAACCTGTCTTACTGTCGCCATAAGCTGTGAAAGCCCTTCTAGAGCAAAATACTCGCACTGTATAGGCACTAAAACGGTATCACTTGCATTAAGTGAGTTGATTGTGATAAGTCCTAAAGACGGTGGACAGTCGATAAATATGTAGTCATACTTCTCACGAACGCCTGCAAGTGCCATTTTAAGTTGATTTTGGCGATTTTCAATTTCAATAAGGTCAAGCTCAGCCGCCGCTAAATCAATAGAAGCAGGCACAATGTCAACCTTTTCAAATTCAGTCTTAATAATTGCTTCATCTATCTTACCTGTACCTACAAGCAGCTCGTATGTAGAAACCTTAACGTTTTTCTTTGCAACACCGTAACCGCTTGTGGTATTACCTTGAGGATCGGCATCAACAATCAATACCTTTTTGCCCGCAATACCAACGGCTGCAGCAAGGTTAACGGCGGTTGTGGTCTTTCCTACACCGCCCTTTTGATTAACTACCGAGATAATTTTTCCCATTTTAACCTCCGAAACGTGAAAATGTTTCACGTGAAACATCAATAATTTACAAAATTATTATACCAATAAAGTATTCGCTTGTAAATAAAAAAATTTAGATTGACATGTAGAAAAAATTGTATTATTATTGTTAAGAATTTTAATAAGAGGTAATTTTATGGACGTAATAGCTCAAATTTTAAGTATATTATCCTGTGCGGTGCTTATACTCTCATTTCAGGTTAAAAACAACCGCCATTTATTTTTAATGCAGACTATTGCTGCTGCAGGCTTTGGTATAAGTTATCTGCTTTTAGGCGCTTTCACCGGTTTTCTAAATAATGTAATTGCTTTTACCAATACTCTTGTTTTATTATGTAATCGATTACGAAAAAAATATGTTATGTATTTAATTTGTGCTGCTTATGCTATCGTACCTTTCATTTCCTTATATTTATTCAACGATACTTGGACAGTTAGAAACATTATTGCAACAATTATATCCTTTATTGCTCCTATAACACAGTATGCCTTCACGGTTGCCACCTGGAAGAATGATGGAAAAACAATTCGCTCAGTTAGGCTTTTTGCCGTAACACCCACTTGGCTTGCTTATAACCTTGTAGTACTTTCTATAGGTGGTATTATTTGTGAATGCTTTAACATAATTTCAATTTTAGTTTCATTTATTCGCCACCGAAAAACCGGATTTGAAAAGTAAAAAAGTTCCGCTTAATGCGGAACTTTTTTTATTTATCCTTAGATTTAAAAATTAAAGCCATTAAAAGACCCATAACTATTGCGGTGGTTATTCCTGCGGCGGTGGCAGTTAAACCACCTGTCAGTGCGCCGACAAGTCCGTATTCATCAACTGCTTTTTCAACACCTTTTGCCAAGCTATAACCAAAGCCGGTAAGTGGCACAGTAGCACCTGCGCCTGCAAACTTAACCAAGCCGCCATACATACCAATACCTGTAAGTATTACGCCTGAAACTACGTATGATACAAGTATTCGTGCGGGTGTAAGCTTAGTGCAATCAATAAGCAGCTGACCTATAACACAAATAGCACCACCAACAGCAAATGCCTTTAAACAATCTAAAAGAAAATTCACAGTATCACCTCTATGTTTCACGTGAAACATTTTTATTAGTTTAGGTAAATACTGTGAATTTATACATTAATATTAAAATATTCGTTTACGATGTTCTTAACTGTGGCATAATCTAAATGACGGACACACAAACTATCGGCTCGTTCACTTCTTACTGTTACACGTAAACGGCAGGTGTGATGCCAAATATCCGCAGGAAAACGCACAAGCTTAATCTCGCCAACGTTTTCTTTTGGGCAATAAAGTTCACACGTTTTAAGACCCTTTCGACTGCGAATAAATATATTTTCACCAAAATCAATCTTACCTTTAAAACATTCAAAAAGGCAAAACCACGCGTGAATAAAGATTAAAGTGCCCACAACCCAAAGTGAAAATATAATAAAACGGGTAAAATCTTCAAATCGAATACCTAGGATAATGGCCGAAACACTAGCCACTATAAAATATATGGTTGGGAAGAATAAAAATCGGCTTCGGTTTATTGCGGTAGCACGCGGTTTAATATAAACACCCGTATCACATTTAAAAAAGGGTAAATACTCGGCAAAGTGGTTTCTTATTTCCTGTCCCTTTTCAAGCGGAATTACCACCTCTGAACGGCCTTTGCTCTCACCATAGCCACCAACGCTTACCCGCATAGCAAAACGCTTTAATAAAAGCATTAAAAAGGATTGTTCAATTCTTACGTTATTAATAGCTGCCTTTTTAAAAGCAGTACGGGTACGAACAAATAAACCCGAACGTATTTCCATTTTATCCTCGCCAAGCCGTAATTGGAAATTAAGGTAATTAAACAAAGAATAAAAAAACGAAAATAGATAAGAACCCAAGAAAACCAAGCTTATAGCATTAACAACAGGCGGAAAATAAGTTTCTATTTTTTGCGAAACGTTGTTAATTTCGTTAATAAGCATATCACTTACAGCAATTTCAAGCAAATTACCTGCTCTATAAATAAGCGGAACGCCAACAAGTATGCCTGTAAATGCCGATGAAGTAGTTGCCGCAAGCACCGCAATTTTGAAAATTGAAAATCTTATTTTCTTTTGCTCACCCTTACCGTAAAGCAGGGTTGAAACGTTTTTTGCCGATTTTACACTTAATTTAAACTCGTAATCGGCTTTATCAATATTACCTGCTTCGGTATTGATTCGAAAAGTAACCGCGCGACAAATAAATTCAAGCGGATTTTGCTTTGTTTGAACCGATGAAAGGCGGTCAACGTTGATTTTTGCAGTTCTTCTAAAAATAAGACCGCTTACAACCGTAATAGTATGCTTTTCTTCATTAAGTATAAGCTTAAAGCACCACCAACGTAATAGCCCGATAACAAACAATGCAATTAAAAGCATAACTTCAAAATACAAAATACTGTCATACTCGCCGTGTGCGGCATACTGTATAATACCGCGCACAACGGGAATTAAAAGCACAAATAAAAACGGCTTTAGAAAGTTAAAAATCATCAAAGGGTGGGCACGAAAGGTTTTATTCATGCGATTCCCCCTCTGCCAAAAAGTCAATTATAGCTCTTGCCGACTCTTTTTCAATCTCGGCAACAAGCAAATAACTGCGAGCCGCTTTTAAACGAACGGCAGCAACACCCAATATGCGCGCCAAAGGAGTTTCAAAGCTTTGGGCATAAATCATTCGCTTATACGGCATAATATGTTCAACCTTAATTAAAATACCGTATTTAACGATAACCGCATCATTAGAAAGAATAATTTTATAGGTTTTAAAAAAGAAGGGTAAATAAACAAATGCCACAATAAGCCCCAAAATGCCAATAACGATAGCGGCAATTTTTAAAGGCGCAAAAAGCGGTGTAAAATATAAGCAAAGTGCAACTAATATAAAGGTAATAACTATAATCCTTATAAACCACAGCCAGGTTGTCTTTTTAGGCAAGGTATTTTCCTTCACAGTTTTCACCCCTTAATTTTGTCCCAATATTCTTTCGAGCTTTGTTCAAATTTATTATCCCCGAATTTATAATATTTTTTATTTTTTATTTCATCGGGTAGGTATTGTTGGTTTACATAATGTTTCGGATAGTTGTGCGGATATTTATAATTTTGACCCACTATTTCAGCATCTTCCCCATCGAAGTGCTTATTTTGTAAATGGCGCGGTATATCACCGCCAATACCACGTTCTATATCAGCCATAGCAGCATTAATAGCATCGTGTGCACTAACCGATTTAGGCGAGGTTGCAACCAAAATAACGGCATTTGCCAATGGCAAGCGCGCTTCGGGAAGCCCAACCATCATTGCGGTGTCGACCGCTGCTTTAACAATAGGAATTATTTGCGGATATGCAAGACCAACGTCTTCATTAGCGCAAACAAGTAAGCGCCTGCAGGCACTTGGTAAATCGCCCGCCGCCAAAAGCCGACCAAGATAATAAATTGCGGCATCAGGGTCAGAACCGCGCATTGACTTTTGATAAGCCGAAATAATATCGTAATGCTGGTCACCCTCACGGTCGTATCTAACCGAATTAGAAGCCAAAATTTCTTCTAATAAATCATCGCTAACCGTAATATCAGCACTTGTTTCAGCGGTTACAAGGCAAAGCTCAAGTGTGTTGAGTGATTTTCGCACGTCACCGTTGGCCGAGGTTGCGATTTTCTTCACCGCATCCTCGCTAATATTAATCGGTTTGCCTTTTTCTTCGCTTACAAGCTTAATACCGCGGTTTATAACCCCCACAATATCATCACGCGAAAGGGATTTAAACTCGAAAACTGTCGAACGGCTTATAATTGCATTGTAAACGTAGAAAAACGGATTTTCGGTAGTAGATGCAATAAGCGTAATATCACCGTTTTCAATGTATGAAAGCAAAATTTGCTGTTGTTTTTTATTAAAATACTGAATTTCATCAAGATATAATAAAATACCGTTACTGCTTTCAAAGGTGCCGATAGTGGCAATAATATCCTTGATATCGGCGGTTGAAGCGGTGGTAGCATTAAGATAACAAAGCTTTTTACCGCAATTTTCAGCGATTATATTAGCAACTGTGGTTTTTCCTACACCTGATGGACCGTAAAATATAAGGTTTGGTATTTGCTTTGAATCAATAATTCTACGAAGCACCTTACCGTCAGCCAAGATATGCTTTTGACCAAAAACCTCTTCGATTGTAGTGGGGCGAAGCTTGTCCGCTAAAGGTGAAGCCATGTTATCATCTCCTTTAAATACGTATATATAATTATTATACTAAAAAATGACAAATTTTTCAATACTCATTAATAAAGCCAACCCGTCATAGAATTAAATATATCTATTTTTGGGGCGATGCTTTATTAAAAAAGGTGTTTTTATTAAAAATGCCGCTATTTTAACCGCAACATCACTGCTGCTGCGGTTCGCAGGCATAATTTTTAAGGTTTGGCTATCGGGCAAAATCGGTAGCGAAGGTATAGGGCTATATCAGGTTATATTTTCGTTTTACGTTTTAGCAAGTACCTTTGCGACAAGCGGAATTTCAACCGCTGTAACCCGCCTTTGCGCTGAAGAAATTGCCAAGGAAAAACCGCAAAACTGCAAGAAAATCTTGCGAAGCTCACTATTGCTAACCCTTATTATTGCAGTGATTTCGGCAGTTATAATAATTTTTGGCGCAGATTTTATAGGCAGTAAAATTTTAGGTGATATCCGTACTGTGCCGTCCCTTAAAATTTTGCCACTTTCATTGCCGTTTATTGGCGCTTCTTCGGTTTTAAGGGGTTATTTTATCGCAAAGCGTAAAATTTTGCCGAATTCTGTCGGACAAATTATTGAACAAACAGCGCGAATTTTTATAATTGTCGGATTTATTAACCTGTTTTACGATAAAGGTATTGCCGCGTGTTGCTTTGGTATAATTTTTGGTGATGCACTAGCCGAAGCATTTGGCTTTTTACTGCTTTTGTTGTCGTATATTGTCGAAACAAGAACACTAAAAGGACAAAAGGCGGAAAAAATAAACGGTATTTTAAGCAAAATAATCCATATTTCACTACCCATCACAAGCGGAAGGTACTTAAATTCGCTTTTACGCACCGGTGAAAATATATTAGTACCCAAAAATTTAGCAAAATATAAATTATCAAGCCAAAACGCACTTTCACAGTTTGGTATGATAAAGGGTATGGCATTACCGATACTCTTTTTCCCGTCGGCAATACTTAATGCGGTTTCAACCTTGCTTATTCCCGAAATAAGCGAAGCTGTCACCCACCAAAACAAAGGTGCTATTAAACTTGCAAGCGAAAAAATTATAAAACTAACCTTGCTTTGCGGTGTTATGTGCGGTTCAATATTCTTTGTAGGCGGAGAAAAAATAGGTCTTTTAATTTATAAAAGCGGTGACGTCGGCTATTTGATAAAATCGCTCTCGCCTATTGTACCATTAATGTACCTAGACAGTATTTGCGACGGCATTTTAAAGGGGCTGGACCAACAAAGCTTTACCTTTAAAACCGCTGTGAGTGATTCAACTATTCGGCTTATATTAATTTTAATGATTTTACCGCAAATGGGAATAAAGGGCTTTATTTTAATAATGTATTTTTCAAACCTTTATACCTGCCTTTTAAACGTAGGAAGATTAATAAAAATAAGTCACGCAAAAATATCAATTTTTACCAATTTATTTATTCCAATAACCACGGCATTTTCTGTTAGTTTTATTATAAATACAGTTTTAGGACTTTTGAAAATTCAAAATAATTTGGTTTACATAATGTTTTTAACAGGAGTTTCGACCATAGCATATTTAGGCATACTTTTATATCTTGAAATTATACCTAAAAAATCACTAAAAACGCTTAAAAAATAAGCTTGTTTTTAGCCAATCAGTTTTTTAAAAACGGGTGTTAGGTCATTTTAATAATTTCTATTGGCTGTGAAAGGGCTATTTTTCACGCAAATTTTTAAAGAAATTTTGCAAAATATTAAGACAATCATCTTCCATTATACCGCCATAAATTTCGGGGCGGTGATTAAAGGGATAATCACACAAATTTATCACGCTGTCCATACAACCCATCTTACTGTCATAAGCGCCAAAAATTACGGTTTTAATTCTTGCATTGATAATTGCACCCGTACACATAGGGCACGGCTCAAGAGTAACGTATAACTCACAGTCATCAAGCCGCCAAGTACCAAGCTTTTTACATGCTAAGTTAATTGCTTCAATTTCAGCGTGAGAAAGTGCATTTTGTTTTTCTTCACGTAAATTGTGTCCTTTTGCAATAACCTCGCCGTTTTTAACAATAACCGCACCAACCGGTACTTCCCCTTTATCAGCGGCTAATTTTGCTTCCAAAATTGCAAGCTTCATAAATTCCTTGTTCATTTTATCACCTAAAACAAAAGGCGGCTAAAGGCCGCCTTTTTAATTTAATTTTTTTCCAAAGCTTCTACCGTTTCGGGTATAATTTTTTCTTTTAAATTTTGTGGTTCTTTATTGCGAAGCGCAAAAAGTATGAACGGCTCAATACCTAAGGTTACCGAAATTAAAAATAGAATTATACTCTTTTCAC
Source organism: Acutalibacteraceae bacterium (assembly GCA_045632165.1). GTDB lineage: Bacteria > Bacillota > Clostridia > Oscillospirales > Acutalibacteraceae > UBA737. The sequence continues at coordinate 9,462 of JAZQWD010000141.1, forward strand.
CGCCAAAAATACCAAAAACATTCCAGCAAGCAAGAATATTAAAGAAATTAATAGCAAGTGTTATTACAATTAAAACAACAAACATCACAAAATATGCAAATAAAAATCCAATTATCATTATTGCTTCAGAATTAATTAAAGCGGAAACTACAAAAATTGGAATAAATAAAATTACAAGTATCGTTGCCACAATATCAGGTAAAAACTGAAGTATTAAAAGCAAAATTGAAAACTTAATCGGTTTTTTGAAAAAGTTTTTGTTGTAATGTTCAGCAATTCGACCGTAAGCAAACGGTAAAGCGTAAGGAACAAATACAATCCACGGCAAAGAGAGATTTAACGTCTTACTCATTTTAAAAACGGCGATTGCTTTAAAAATCCAAAGAACAAATAAATATAACAACGCTGAACCAAAAATAAATAAATATACGGCTAAAACACCAAGTGCAGTCATATTCTCTGCCATACTTTCGGTTGTGTCGAACATAGTACTTAAAATGTTAAGCATAAAATCACTCCTTTAATAAATTTAAAAAATTAATGTTTATTTATCTTCCAAAACCTCAACAGTTGCGAAGCTTTCTTCTTCAATTACAGTACCCGCCATTAAAGGTTCTTCTACCTTAATTTCTACGTGTTCGGGCTCGTGATTTCTAATTGCAAATATAAGGAACGGATGAACAACCGATACAAAAATTGAAAGAACTAAATAAAGTGTAGCGTTTTTGTTCGAAAAAATTGCAAAAACACGCCATAAAGCAACGTAAGAAACAATTGATAAGCCAAACGAAATAATATATACAAATGCATAACATATCAATTGTATAATCATATATGCTTCCATTGGGAATAAAAATTGCGAGAATCCCATTATTAATCCGAAAATAAAACCAATACCAACACTTACAAATTGTATAACAAGCAAAATTACCGAAAACTTTGCCGATTTTTTACCGTCGGCTTTTATGTATTGCTCGGCAACCTTACCTAAAGCATAGGAATTTAAAACAGGAATAAAAGCCATCCAACCGTGCTTAAGACCTAACTTTTCATGCATTTTCATAATGCCAATGCCATTAAAAATAGTTGTAATAATAGCAAATACTATTGCAAAAAATAAAAATATAAGTAAAAATACTAACATTCCTCCTACTGCCAAGCCACCTAAGGCAGCTTCTTCTTCAGGTATAGGTGTAGGTGCATATGATGGATACATAAAAATCTCTCCTTATAAAATTGAAATTTCTTCTATATTAGCAACCTGTTCAACAAACTCATCGGTTGCAATTTGTGAATTAATTGGTTCGTTATCGCGAATAACGAAAATTGCAAAAGGTTGAAAAATTGGGAAAATAATTGAAAGAACCATATTTAATGTTATGTTCTTGGTTAAAAAAATTGCAAATATATTCCACAAAGCAATATATTTTGTGACGTTATAAAATAAAGAAATCAAAGTAGAAAAAAGTAAAGTAATTACTAAACAAGTTCCAAATATAATCTCACTTTGTTCAGAAGACATAAGAAGTAAAGTATATAATAAAATCGTAATTAAACTACCAAATAATAATCCTAACAATAAAATAAGTGAAAATTTTGGTGCCTTTTTACCATTTTTCCCTACATGTTGTTCAGCAACCTTACCGAATGCATAAATATTTAAAATCGGTACAAATGCCATCCAGCCGCCTTTAATATTTAAATTTTTATGCATTTTCATAATACCAATGCCTTGAAAAACAATAATAAGCACAGATAAAATCAAAAAAATTGCTAATAAAATAATAGCAAAAGCAATAATGAACATAAATCCAAAAATAACTCCCATAAACGTGCCCCCCTCTAACAGTTTACGAAACAAAAAATTGTAAAGATTCAATTAAATAAACAACAATAGCAAAAATTGTTAATTCGGTTAAGAAAAACCATTTATACTTATTCTTTTCGCCAGATTCGGTATTAGATGTTGTAAATTTGAATATTTCGGTATTATTTCTTAATAAAAGCACACCGATTAAACCAATAAATAAGCAAATAACAATATAAATCGTATAAATTATATTTTGAAGCTGCACTGCTACACCCTCGAAGGCATAATCGAAAACAACCGATGTAAAGTTGTTATAAAAATGTATGAGTACAGCAGGCCAAATAGAATTACATTTAACAGTAACAAAGCCCAAAACAAGCCCAACCATAAAAGCAAAAGGTATTTGTTGGAAGTTGCCGTGTATAAGACCAAACATAATTGCTGAAGTGAGCACCGCAAAGCCGTCGCCGTATTTACGAAGTGCACCCATAACAACACCTCGGCATGCAAATTCCTCAACCAAGGCGGGTACAACAGCGGTAGCAAGGATAGAAAGTATTATACCTAATATTCCCTGCGGATTTTCGCCAAAATCAACCTCATATTTAATGCCAAAGCTTTCAAAAATGGTAGCGGCAATACTTGTCGCAATATTAGCAAAGGCACAAAAGCCAATACCAATAAGCACAAGCGGAAACCAAGCTTTAGTTTTTGGTAAATTAAAATTAATAATTTTGCTTATTTTATATCCCGCAAACTTAAAAATAATAGTAAACGGAACTATAAACATAAAGCTAGACACCGTAATTTGATAAAGCTGTGCCAAAAACGGGTCTTGCAAGAAATCCACCGCGCTGTCAAAAGAATAACCTACTGCCATTAAACCAAATAACAAAACGTAAGATATAACGATCGAAATAAGCGAAAGCAATAAAAAGGAAATTGCACTTAAGCGTGAAATCTTTTTAATACCCTTGCGTTCATTATAAGTTTTTTCAGTAAAACCATGTGGAACACGTCTTACAAAGGTCGTTATTTCGGGTTGTACTGCAATTTCTTCAGCAATAACAGGGGTTTCTTCGGTTTGAGGTTGATTTTCAGCCGAAAAATTTTCTTCATCCGCCTTATCAACCATTTTTACACCGCACATTGGACAAAATTTAAAGGGTACTTCCCTTTCAAAACTACAATGCGGACATTTCATTATAAAAAATCACCTTTTTTGGAAAATTCGGCGCCGCCATTATAAACGGCGCCGTTTACCGCAATTAATTTTCCTCGTTTTCAATAACTTCTTCGTCTGCTTGACGGTTTTCTGCCTCTAAAGCGGCGGTATCAACCTCACCCGCATCGGCATCTGCCTCTTCGGGCTTGTCGTTTACTTCGGCTTCGTTGTGTTCAGCCACTGCAACCGACAAAATCTTTTCGCCTTCAGCCACACGCATTACGCGAACACCCTTTGCAGGACGGCCAAAGGTAGAAATATCACCCGCAAAAATACGGATAACAATACCGTTTGAAGCAATCATAATAATGTCTTCTTCACCTGTTACGGGGATAGTTGCCGCAACTGCACCGTATTTTTCGGTACGGTAGTTAGTAAGACCCTTACCGCCACGTGACTGCAAGCGGTAGTCACTAATCGGACTGATACGGCCGTAACCGGTTTCGGTAATGGTGAGAAGCTTAGTATCAGGTGCGGTTACCGCCATATCGACAACCTCGTCACCTGTGCGCATACTAATAGCACGAACACCGCGGGCATTACGTCCCATAGCACGAACGTCGGTTTCCTTAAACTGAATTGCAAGACCGTTTCTAGTTGCAACAAAGAGGTTTTGGTTGCCGTCGGTCATTCTTACGAATGCCAATTCGTCATCTTCGTCGATAGAAATTGCAATAATACCGCTACGGCGGGTGTTACGGAATTCCGACACCTTAGTACGCTTAATAGTACCCTTCTTGGTAACCATTGCAATATATTTTTCTTCGTCAAGCTCGCTTGCGGGTAAAATAACGGTAATCTTTTCGCCCGGCATAAGGGGAACGATATTAACCATATTCATACCCTTTGAGGTACGGCTGCCTTCGGGAATTTCGTACGCCTTAATACGATACATACGACCAAGGTTTGAGAAAAGCATAACGTAGTCGTGAGAAGAACATACAAACATATTTTCAACAATATCGTCTTCACGGGTAGTCATACCTGTAATACCGCGACCGCCTCTGTTTTGAACGTTATAAGTATCTGCAGGTAAGCGCTTAATATAACCGTTAACGGTTTTGGTAAGCACACATTCCTCTTCGGGAATTAAATCTTCAATATCAACCTCACCAAGTACGTCAGAAATTTCGGTACGGCGGCTATCTGAATATTTATCACGAAGGTTAAGCGATTCTGTTTTAACAATATCTAAAATTCTGTCTCTTGATGCTAAAATAGCGTCACATTCCTTAATGAAATCAAGTTTTTCCTTAAGTTCATCAAGAATTTTTTGTTTTTCAAGACCGGCTAGCTTACCTAATTGCATTTGAACGATAGCGGTGGTTTGAATATCGTCAAGACCGAAGCGTTCGGTAAGTGCTTCTTTACTTTCAGCAATAGTCTTACTGCTTCTAATAATTGCAATAACTTCATCAATAAAATCAAGCGCAACCTTTAAGCCCTCTAAAATATGGGCGCGTTCAGCCGCTTTCTTACGGTCAAACTCGGTTCTGCGGCGAATAATTTCATATTGGAAGTCAATGCTGTTTTGAAGCATTTCTTTTAAAGTTAAAATTTGGGGCTTGCCGTTAACAATAGCAAGTAAAATTGCACCAAAAGTAGTTTGCAAAGCGGTGTTTTTATAAATTTTATTAAGCACTACCTGAGGGTTAGCGTCTTTCTTTATATCAACAACGATACGAATACCGCCGTCACGCTTTGAAGAATAGTCAACTACGTCGTCAATGCCTTCAATTTTCTTTTCAGCAGCAAGGTCGTAAATATGCTTAACAAGGTCTTTTTTACGTACCTTATAAGGAATTTCGGTAATAACTATACGGAATTTGCCGTTTTTAGTTTCCTCAATTTCGGCTTTACCGCGAACAACAATCTTACCGCGGCCTGTTGCATAAGCGGCACGAATACCGCTTCTACCCATAATAATACCGCCTGTGGGGAAGTCAGGTCCCTTAATATGCTCACAAAGTTCGGGCATATCAGCGTCGGGGTTGTCAATAAGACAACACATAGCATCAATAACCTCACCTAAATTGTGAGGAGGAATTTCAGTAGCCATACCAACTGCAATACCGCTAGAGCCGTTAACCAAAAGCTGAGGGAAACGAACAGGTAAAACCTCGGGCTCTAACAAACGGTCGTCGTAGTTAGGAAGCATATCAACAGTATCCTTCTTAATATCGTCAAGCATACTGTAAGATAAGCGGTTCATTTTAGATTCGGTATAACGGTAAGCAGCAGCGGGATAACCGTCAATGTTACCAAAGTTACCGTGACCGTCAATTAAAGGATAACGGAGTGAGAAATCCTGCGCCATACGAACCATAGCATCGTAAACGCTGGCGTCACCGTGAGGATGGTATCTACCAAGCACAGTACCAACTGTGTCGGCGCACTTACGGTATTTGCTTTCGGGTGTCAAGCCGTTTTCAAACATTGTGTAAAGAATACGTCGATGAACGGGCTTTAAACCGTCACGAACGTCGGGCAAAGCACGACCAACAAGTACCGACATAGAGTATTGAAGCATACTTTGTTTTACTTCATCGGTAATTTCAACAGGAAGAATTTTGGTTTCTTCACTTTCGGGCCAATAAACTTTTTCTTGTTTTGCCATTTTTCTCTCTCCTTTCCTTAAATATCCAAATCAGTCGCATAAATTGCGTTTTCTTCAATAAATTTACGGCGGGGTTCAACCTCTTCACCCATAAGAATAGTGAAGGTTTCATCAGCTAAAGCAGCATCCGCCATAGTAACGCGCAAGAAGGTACGACGTTCGGGGTCAAGTGTGGTTTCCCAAAGCTGATCGGGGTCCATTTCACCAAGACCTTTATAACGCTGAACGTCAACGCCTGCGCCAAGCTCTTCAACCTTAAGTGCCTTTTCTTCGTCGGTAAACACGTCAAAATGCTGTTTACCCTTTGAAATACGGTAAAGAGGCGGTTGAGCCAAGTAAATATGACCTGTTTCAATAAGCTGTGGCATATAACGGAAGAAGAAGGTTAATAAAAGTGTTCTAATATGGCTACCGTCAACGTCGGCATCGGCCATAATAACAATTTTGTCGTAACGAAGCTTATTAATATCAAAGTTTTCGCCAATACCAGTACCAAGCGCGGTTATAACGGGAGTAAGCTTATCGTTGCCGTAAACCTTATCCTCGCGGGCTTTTTCTACGTTAAGCATTTTACCCCAAAGAGGTAAAATTGCCTGATATGTGGCATTTCTGCCCTCGACAGCACTACCGCCTGCCGAATCACCTTCGACGATATAAATTTCGGTCTTAGTGGGGTCGTTAGAAATACAGTCGGTTAATTTTTCGGGCATTCTTGTTTTACTGCCAATACCTGCCTTATTACGTGATGCCTCACGAGCTTTTTGAGCCGCTTCACGAGCATTAGATGCAGCGATTGCCTTATCAATAACAATTTTAGAATCAGCAGGGTTTTCTTCCAAGAATTTATAAAGCTGATCGTTTACAATATCGCGCACCAACTGACCAACTGAAGTATTACCGAGCTTTGCTTTAGTCTGGCTTTCAAACTGTGCATCGGCAAGCTTAACCGATACAACGGCAACTAAACCTTCAGCAATATCATCGGCTTTAAGATTGTCGGAGGATTCCTTTAACTTTTTAAAATCGTGAGCATATTTATTTACAACACGGGTAACAGTTTGACGAAATGCCTGTTCGTGTGTACCACCGTCAATGGTGTGAAGAGTATTTGCGAAGGATAAAATTTTGTTATCGTAAGCAGTAGACCACAAAAGCGCAATTTCAGCGGTTTCGTCGTTCTTACTGCCTGAAAGGTAGATAACGTCGCTGATTAAGCTTTCCTTTTTAATACCCTTAAGTAAATATTCAACGTATGATTTAATACCGCCTTCAAAGCAAAGGTCATCGCTCTTACCGATTGTAGGAATTGCCTCATCGGTACGCTTATCGGTTAATACAACACGAATACCTGCATTTAAGAATGCCTGCTCACGCAAACGGTTAAGCAAGATATCATAATCATAAGTAGTAGTATCGGTAAAGATTGTGGGGTCGGGCTTAAAGGTAACGGTAGTACCTGTTTCGTTAGTTTCACCAATAACGGTTAAGTCGGTTACAATATTGCCCTTTTCATAACGTTGCTTATAAACGTTTTTACCGTCGCGCACCTCAACCTCAAGCCAGTTTGAAAGCGCGTTAACAACGCTCGCACCTACGCCATGAAGACCGCCCGATACTTTATATCCGCCACCGCCGAACTTACCGCCCGCGTGCAAGATAGTAAATACAACGGTAACGGTAGGAATACCCTTTTGTGGGTTGATACCTACGGGAATACCACGACCGTTATCGGTAACGCGGATAATACCGTCGTCCAAAATTTCTACGTCAATCTTTGTGCAATAACCCGCTAATGCTTCGTCAATAGAGTTATCCACAATTTCATACACCAAGTGGTGCAAACCGCGTTCGCCCGTTGAACCGATATACATACCGGGACGCTTTCTTACGGCTTCAAGTCCTTCCAATACCTGTATGGAATTTTCGTCATAACTTTCGGTTACAGGTGTTGTAATTTCGTTATTCATTAAAAACTTCCTTTCAAAAAGTTTTAGAATTTATAATATTTTCGACCGCTTTTCAAGAGTGCTTGTCGAAATTTGCGATATATAAACCTTTTTATTACCCTTATTTTCAGTTACGATAAAGCTTTTTGGCAATTCGTAGCTTACGTTAATAACCTGTTTTTGTTTTTCACTGGCTTCTAAAAATTTGCGACTGTGTTTTGAAATTGTGGTGGTTTCCAAATCAAAAATACCGATAATATCCTTATCGTTTACCACCATTTCGTTACCTAAATGTATATACATTAGATTACACTTCCGCTTTCAACTATAAATTTTTTGCCCGCGATTAAATTTTTAACGCTTTGGTCGTCGCAACAGGTTATAAAAGACTGCATACCCTTTATATGATTTAAAATATAATTTTGTCGGGTAGCGTCTAGCTCACTCATGACGTCGTCTAATAAAATTATTGGACATTCGCCGGTGTTTTTGTTAATAACTTCGGCTTCGGCAAGCTTTACAGCAAGAGCAACGCTTCGCTTTTGACCTTGCGAACCAAACTTTCGCGCCGATATGCCGTTTATCTTAAAATCAATATCATCACGGTGGGGACCAATACCAGTCGTACCTGTAAACATATCCTCCTGCCGTGAATTTTTAAGCGCTTCTAAAAAATCACCGTTAAATGAATATAGATATTTAGTAGTCAAAACCTCGCGCCCTGCCGATATACCGTCGTAAACCTTTGGTAAAAATTCGTTAAGTACCTCGATATAACGCTGACGGTATTCGGTAATCTTCTTGCCGTTTTGGGCAATTTCTTCCTCAAAAACGTCAAGCATAATAGATAAGGTAGCATCGTACTTATATTCTTTAATAACCTTATTACGTTGGGTTACTGCCCTTAAGTAGTTACGAAGCAAGGTTATATACGACGGGTATATTTGCCCTATTGCCGTATCTAAAAACCTTCGTCTTACTGCAGGCCCGTCCGATACTAAGCTTAAATCAACAGGTGAAAAGATAACCGCGTTAAATTTTCCCGCCATACCCGACGCACTAGACAGTTTATTTTGGTTAAAGGTAACCCGTCTTTTGTCGGTTACGGTCATTTCGGCTTCGTTTTCAATGCCTTCACTTAAAAATTTAAGTTCTAGTGTGGCCTTTTGCTTTGAAAACTGTAAAAAGTCGGCATCCTTATTAGTGCGAAAGCTTTTAGCACCTGTAAAAAGCCAAATTGCTTCAAGCAGATTAGTTTTCCCCTGCGCGTTTTCACCGCAAATTACGTTAGTTTCGTCGCAAGGGATAATCTCTACCTCACCTAAATTGCGAAAGTTCTTACATTTAAGATTTAAAACCCTCATACAATTTCAAAGCCCTGACCGTCAAAGCAAACCTTGTCACCTTTACGAAGCTTTTTACCTCGCATAGTGCAAACCTCACCGTTAACGGTAACCTCGCCCTCTTGTATAACAATTTTAGCGTGACCGCCTGTTACAACCAAATCAGCAAGCTTCATCGCACTGTCAAGGCGAATAAAATCCTCTTTTATAGAAATTTTTTCAAAATTCATTATTTCAACCTCATAGGCATAATCATATATTTAAAGTTGTCGCTATCAACAGGAACAATTAACACACCTGCGTTAGGACCATTAAATAAAATTTGAATATTTTCGTCTTCAATCGCCTTTAAAACGTCTAAAAGATAATGGCTGTTAAGACCGATTTCAAAATTTTCACCTTCAAGCTTTAAATTAAAGGTTTCGGTTGCACGACCCATAGAGGTAGCACAGGTGAAAACAACGTTAAGCTCGTTAAAATAGCAACGAATAGGTGTTGTAAAGCTTTCACTAATAAGAAGTGATACGCGTTCAATAGTATTAATAAGATCGCGTGTGTTAACAACTACTCTTTGCTTAAAGTCAGTCGGTAGGGTTTTTTGGTAATTTACAAAATCACCCTCTAAAAGGCGTGATATAAAGGTATAACCGTTAATATTAAAACCAATAAGGCGGTTACCAACGTTAATTTCAATATCATCGCAATCGTCACCTATAAGCTTTACTGCTTCGTTAAGTGCTTTGCTTGTAACGGTAAATTCTAAATTCTTAATATTTTCGGCTTTTTCCTTCTTAATTGCAAGACGGTAACCGTCGATAGCTACAAACTGAATAAAACCGTCGTTTACGGAAATATTAATACCTGTAAGAATCGGCTTTGCACCTTCGCTTTGTGCAGCGGCAAATGCAGTACCCTTTTTCATAGCGGCAAAAAGCTTGCCGTCAACCGTAAAGCTGTTTTCAGCCGAAACGGTAGGAATTTCAGGAAAATCGGTTGCAGCCATACCCATAATATCAAAGGTTGCTTCACCGCACTTAATATTGCAGTTAAGGCGGCTGTCTGCCGAAATTTCAACCTGAATGTCATTCATTCTTCTTAAAATATCAGCCAAAAGGCGTGCGCCGATAACAATATCGCCTGCTTCATCGCATTTAGCGTAGATTTCTTTTTTCATACCCATTTCAAGGTTGTATGCAACTAAAGTAATTTTGCCTTGTTCAGCCGAAATTAAAATACCTTCAAGTACAGGCATTGCTGTTTTTGAACCAACCACGCTTTGAAGCTTTGAAACTGCTTCAAGTAATTTTGCGCGTTCAACGATAAATTTCATAATTTTTGCTCCTTACAAAAGAATAATAAATTAGCAGTAGTATTATAGGTGTGAAAACGGTGGAAAACTATTGTGAACCCTTTAAAATAAAGAAAATTCGCGGTGGATTGTAAACTTAATAAAAAGTGTATAAGTCAGGGGTAAAAATTTTATCCACATTTTTCCAACGCTTGTCCACTGTTAATTAAAGTTAAAACGGTTAATAACTGTTGTTTGAAGAATTACGTAAATTTTTGATAATATCTTCAACAAGTTCCTTTTGATAGGGCTTGTCTTTTAAGAATTCTTCAACGCGATTTACGTTATATAAAACGGTGGTATGGTCTTTACCGAAGCTGGCGCCAATCATTTTATAAGAAAGGTCAGTAGTTTCGCGCGCAATATACATTGCAACCTGACGGGCAATAACAAGCTGTGCTGTGCGGCGGTTTGAAAGAATGTCCGCTTCGCTAACGTTATAGGTTCTTGCCACTTCCATAATAATGTTTTCAACCTTAATGGGTTCGGGCTTATCGTCAGAGATTATATCACGAATAAACGATTGCACGATTGTAATATTCGGTATTTTGTTTTGTAAAGTGATATATGCTTGAAGCTTTTTAACCACACCCTCAAGCTGGCGAGTATTTGTTTTAATGTGTTCAGCAATATAGTAAACAAGATTTTCTTCAAGCTTAATACCGCTTTGTTCAGCTTTCTTGTTAATAATACCAACCCTTGTTTCAAAGTCGGGCGGGGTGATGTCACCGTAAAAGCCACCTTCCAAGCGTGAACGAATACGTTCATCAAGGGTTTTAATTTCTTTAACGGGGCGGTCAAGTGTAACCACTATTTGCTTACCGTTTTGGTAAAGGGCGTTAAAGGTGTTAAAGAATTCTTCCTGTGTGCTTTCTTTACCTGCGATAAAGTGTATATCGTCGATAAGTAAAACGTCAGCCGAACGGTATTTGGTTCTGAATTCTTCAATAATAGGTAGACCTAACTTACCTTGGTTAAGGGCTTCAATAAATTTGTTTGTAAATTCTTCACCACGAACAAATTCAACGTTTTTATGGGGGAACTTGTTTTTAATGTGGTTTTTAATAGCAAGCATCAAGTGGGTTTTACCAACACCTGACGGACCGTAAATAACCAAGGGATTAAAGGTGGGTTGCGGAATTTGTGCTTCGGCAACTGCAAGCGCTGCTGCGTGAGCAAAACGGTTGGTAGAACCAACGATAAAGTTTTTAAAGGTAAAGAAATCTTCAAATGAAAGACCTTCGCTTTGTTGCTCAGCCATAAGAATTTTTTCTTCGTCTTCTTCCAAAACAACGCGGGCAGTCATTGGAACACCCATAACAAGGGTGACAGCGTCGTTCAATTTTGTTTGATAAATTTCTTCAACTACACCTTTTTTGTAAGGGTCACTGATAGATACAATAAATTCGCCTTCGTTTAACATAACGGGAACAAGGTCTTTTAAAAAGCAGTTAAAAGTAACTTCCGAAATGGTCTTTTTACATTCATCGCAAACGGCAGACCATATTTGATTTAATGGATTTTCTGACAATTTTCACACTTCCTTTATTACAATTAGTTATAGTTATTTTATTATATTATATATTTATATTAGTATATCATAATTATATTATTTTTGCAACAATTTTAAACAAAAAGGGGAAAAATATGGGGATAAGAACCGACCTTGCCGCAGAAAGCATAAATCTTAAAAATGAAAAGGGCTATTTTTACGAAAAAGAGGGCAATTTTGAACTTCATTTTGCCGAAATAACAACTGAAAGTAAGGCGGACAAGCCAAGCGGAAAATACGTTACGCTTTATTTTGATAATATTGATAAAATTGTAGATTTTGAGCCACTTGAAAAGCAGTTTTTCAAAACGCTTGAGCTTATGAATTTAAAGCCGAAAAACGTATTGGTAGCGGGGCTTGGCAACCGTGATATTACGGCTGATGCAATAGGTCCGAAAACGGCTGAAAAAATACTTGCAACACGGCACGTAATGGGCAATTTTGCCGAAAGCATAGGGCTTTTTGGGCTTAAAAGCGTTGCGGTGATAATACCCGACGTTTTGGGCAAAACAGGTGTCGAGGTGCAGGAAATTTTAGCCGGCTTAATCGAAAAAACAGGGGTTGATACGGTAATAGTAATTGATGCCTTGTGCGCTGGGGACGAAAGCCGAATTTTCAAAACAATTCAGTTTACCGATAGCGGTATAGCGCCCGGTTCAGGGGTGAAAAATAAGCGCCGTGAAATCAGTAAAAACACCTTAGGGGTAGACGTTATTGCAATCGGTGTGCCGACGGTTATTGAATTTCCCACCGACCGCGAAAATTTAATAGTTACCCCAAAAGAGTGCGACGTTTTGACCGATAAATTAAGTGAAATAATTGCAAAATGTCTTAATTTATATCTTCAGCCCAACATTGACCCCGAAGTTTTGCTCAGCTTGGTATAAAAAATCCCTCCTTTGCATATTATTAAAATGGTGATGATATGGAAAGGCGATTTGCACTGCTTCGTTTAATAATTTGCTATACTCTTTGTGTGTGCCTTTGCGCCCTTTCCGTATACTCTATTATATACCAAAAAAAACCGCCATTGGCCGACAACTTAAAAGATGGCGGTTTTTGGGGTAAAAATGGCGGTTTTCTAAACATAAATGGCGGTTTTGGGGATAATTCTTTAGTTTTCCAAAGTGTCAGCACAAATTCTACGGAAAATTCAAGCGCAGAAATCGGCGCAGAAAAACCGCAAAATAATACCTCTCAAACTCTGACAAGCTCATTGCCTGCTTCAGCGGGTGCAGTTAAGGGAAACGTTATTGAAAAATACGTTTCACCTTACACAGCAAAATATTCATATAATAAGGTTTATATGAAAAATAATACGGGGCTTTCAATAAATATTAAAAATTTGCTTAATTCTAAATTAAGCTTTAAAATTGAAAAAAACACCCAGCCACAGGTGCTTATCGTTCATACCCACACTACCGAAACTTTTCTGGAAACCGATGCTAAAACCTACGGGGTGAATCATTCCTCCCGTACAACAAATAATAATAAAAATATGGCGGCAATCGGGGCGATAATCGCTAAAAAGCTAAATGATGCGGGCATTAAAACCTTGCATGATAAAACTCAACACGATTATCCACAATATAACGGTAGCTACAGCCGAAGCGCAAAGACGGTAAACAGCTATTTAAATAAATATAAAAGCATAAAAATAGTGCTCGATTTACACCGCGATTCGGTGACCGTTTCGGGCAATGATAAGGCAAAGCTTGTTACTAAAATAAACGGCAAAAAAGCCGCGCAGGTAATGCTTGTAATGGGTAGTCAAAGCGGTAGCGTTAAAAACCACCCAAATTGGCAAGAAAATTTAAAATTAGCGCTTAAATTACAGCAAACAATGGAAAATAAGTATCCAACCCTTGCCCGACCGTTAACCCTTGCTTCAAGCAGGTATAATCAGTCACTTTCAAAGGGCGCGCTTTTAATGGAATTCGGTACCGATATGAACAGTTTAGACGAGGCAAAATACTCTGCCGAATTAGTAGCGGATAGTTTAATAACGCTTTTAAATACTTTAAAATAGGGGATTTTATGAAAAACAGTTTAAGAAAGTTTTATATTTCGTTTATTTTTACGTCTTGCATAGTTTTCGGTTTTTTAGGTGTGTGCTTTGCTTACGAGAATATTCGCGCCACCGAATACGGTGAAAACCGACGGGCAATAGCGATAGAAGACGGAAAATTTTACTTTTTTGATTACGAATACGAATTTAAATAAAATACCCAAGACGTAATTAACCGTCTTGGGTATTTTTTAATAAATAACTTTTTGGATTATTTTCAATATAATCCCATTTTTCGTTGTAATCGTCTTGATTACGAATTATATGGTCGTAGTATCTTGATTGCCAAATATTATTTCCATATTCTTTATTGCAAAATCTTTTAAAGGTACTTACAAATTTTGAAATTGTTGAATTTTTATTATCAATTTTAATTTCAGAGCGACTAGGGACGCCTGTCCCTACGATTTTGCTTAAAATCGGTTTTCTATCTTTAACACATATCGTAATAAAATATGCTCCGTTTTGGCTGTAATCGTAATTTTCTAATCTATTCGGTTTTCGTGATTTTAATTCCATTTTTATCATTTGTAAACGTAAACCCTTGAGAAAAATCTCAAGGGTTATTTTTTTAATCTATATCTTTACCGCAACATCTTTTATATTTCTTTCCGCTACCGCAGGGGCAGAGAGCATTTTTGCTTACCGCACCTTTACCTTTTACGGTGTTGGGTTTATTGTCAGCGCTGGATTCTTCAGCAACCTTTTCACGCTTAACCTCATCATCGCGACGTACACGAACCGTCATAACAAGCTTTGCAGTTTGTTCACGAATAGCGCTTGTCATAGCATCAAACATATCGTAGCTATCGTTACGGTATTCAACAACAGGGTCGTGCTGACCGTAACCGCGAAGACCAATACCTTGACGGAGCTGGTCCATAGCATCGATATGGTCCATCCAGTTAGTATCAACCGAACGTAAAAGCATTACGCGTTCGATTTCGCGCATCATTTCACTACCAAGCTCTTTTTCGCGCTCTTCATAAATCTTTGTAGCGCGGTCTTTAAGCATTTCGGCAATGTCTTCTTTTTCGGTTTTTGAAAGCTCTTCGGGGGTGTAATTAAAGTCGGTCGGGATAGTAAGCCAACCCATAAAGTATTCGCGAAGACCCTTTAAATCCCAGTTATCGGCAATCGGGTCAGAAAGGTAAATACTGCAGTAAGAATCAATGGTGTCGCAAATCATCTTAAATACAGTGTCCTTAATATCCTCGCCGTCAAGCACCTTGTTACGCTGACCGTAAATAAGCTCACGCTGTTTATTCATAACGTCGTCGTATTGAAGGGTGTTCTTACGAATAGCGAAGTTGATGCCTTCCTTCTTCTTTTGAGCACTTTCAATAGTTTTAGAAAGCATACCACTTTCAAGGGGCATATCCTCGTCAACGCGCATTGTATCCATAAGGGTGGAAATTCTTTCACCACCGAAAAGGCGCATTAAATCGTCTTCAAGGGATACGAAGAAGGTTGTTTCACCGTTATCGCCCTGACGACCTGCACGACCGCGAAGCTGGTTATCAATACGGCGTGAATCGTGGCGTTCGGTACCGATAATGCACAAACCGCCCGCCTTGCGAACTGCTTCGGCTTCGGGGGCAATTTCTGCCTTAAATTTGTTGTAATATTCGGTATATTTAGCGCGTGCGGCTAAAATTTCGGGGTCTTCAGTTTCAGCAAAGCCGGTGGCTTCAATAATAAGCTCTTCACTTAAGCCGTCGTGACGCAGAGCCGATTTTGCCAAATATTCAGCGTTACCGCCAAGCATAATGTCAGTACCACGGCCTGCCATATTGGTAGCAATGGTAACTGCACCAAGTTTACCTGCCTGTGCGATAATTTCGGCTTCTTTTTCGTGATGTTTAGCATTCAAAACGTTGTGCTGAATACCGCGTTTTTTAAGAAGAGCCGATAAAAGTTCAGACTTTTCAATGGTAATAGTACCAACAAGCACAGGTTGACCCTTTGCGTGGCATTCAATAATCTTATTAATAACCGCCATAAACTTGGCTTTTTCGGTTTTATAAACTACGTCGTTTTGGTCAATACGCGCAATCGGTTTGTTGGTGGGAATTTCAACAACGTCTAATTTATATATTTCTTGGAATTCGGTTTCTTCGGTCATAGCAGTACCGGTCATACCCGAAAGCTTGTTATAAAGGCGGAAGAAGTTTTGGAAGGTAATGGTAGCAAGGGTTTTAGATTCTTTAGCAACCTTTACGCCTTCTTTTGCTTCAATTGCTTGGTGCAAACCTTCGTTATAACGGCGACCATACATAAGACGACCTGTAAATTCGTCAACAATAATAACCTCGCCGTCTTTTACAACGTAGTCAACGTCACGCTTCATAATACCGTAAGCGCGGATAGCTTGGTTCATGTGGTGAGCAATAGCAATATTTTCGCTGTCGTTAAGGTTTTCAATGTTAAAATACTGTTCAACACGCTTAACACCGTCGGGGGTTAAAACTGCGGTTCTTGCCTTTTCATCAACAACGTAGTCGCCCTCAATACCCATCTGCTCGTCGCTTGCCTTGTCGTCCATTTCCTTAACCTTAAACATTTTAAGTGAACGAGCCAAGCGGTTAGCGGCTTCGTATAAGTCGGTTGATTTATCGCTCTGACCTGAAATAATAAGAGGTGTACGCGCTTCATCGACCAAGATAGAGTCAACTTCGTCGACAATAGCAAAATTATGCTCGCGTTGAACCTTTTGCTCTTTATAAATTACCATATTGTCACGCAAGTAGTCAAAGCCGAGCTCGTTATTGGTGCAATAGGTAATGTCGGCATTGTATGCTTCTTGCTTTTCTTCCTTGGTCATACCATGGGTTACAAGACCAACGGTAAGACCCATAAACTTGTAAAGCTTGCCCATCCATTCCGAGTCACGCTTTGCAAGGTAATCGTTAACCGTTACAATGTGCACACCCTTGCCCGAAAGCGCGTTAAGATAAGCTGGTAAGGTAGCAACCAATGTTTTACCTTCACCTGTTTTCATTTCGGCAATACGGCCTTGGTGTAAAATAATACCACCGATAATTTGCACCGGGAAGTGGCGCATACCAAGTACGCGGTCACCTGCTTCACGGCAAGCGGCAAATGCTTCGGGTAGAATATCGTCAAGGGTTTCGCCTAAAGTTAAGCGTTCCTTAAATTCTTCGGTTTTTGCGCGTAACTGCTCATCACTAAGGGCTTTATATTCTTCTTCTAAAGCCAAAACCTTAGTTTGCAGCGGCATAATACGCTTAATTTCTTTTTGACTGTAATTGCCAAAAAGCGCTGAAAGTAAACTCATTTTAATACCTCTTAAAATTTAATAATACGGTAAGTATACCATTAATTGCCTGCAAAAGTTAGAACTATTTGTAAACAACCTTGTTTTTCTTTAATTTAAGACCGTCTGATACTGAAACAGAGTAATCCTTTTTAATGAAAATTGCTTCATAACCCTTAGTTTCATTAATAAGCTTTGTAGCAGCTTCTTCGCCCAAAATCATACAAACGGTGGAAAGTACGTCACATTCAGATGATTTTTCACCCAAAACGGTAACCGATGCCAGCTCGTTTTCAATCGGCATACCTGTTTTAACGTCTAAAATGTGGTGGTAGAATTTTCCGTCCTTTTTAAAGCCGCGTTCATAGATACCGCTTGTAACGGCAGAAGCATTTTTAAGCTTTACAGTAAGCATAATTTCGTCAGAAAATGGCTTTTGAATACCAACTTTATACGCTTTACCGAATACCGCAACGTTACCGCCAAGATTTACAATACCGTTTTTAGCGCCGTTTTCTTTAAGGTAGGTTACCATTTTGTCAGCGGCATAGCCCTTTGCAATACTGCCTAAATCGATATCGGTGTTGTGCAAATCAATATAGTTGCCCTTAACCTCAATACGGTTATAGCCAACCTTGTAAAGCACCTTTTTTGCTTCTTCTTCGGTGGGGGCTTTTTCTTTAGTAAAATCATATAGGTTAGAAGCAGGGGTTATGGTAATATCATATTTACCGCCCGTTTTTTGGCAGTAGTAAATTGCTTGTACCAAAACCTCAAGTGTTTCCTTTGAAATTTCAAGCTCGTCTTGATGGTTTAAAAGCGAAACCTCGCTTTCGGGTTTGTGACGGCTTAAAAGGCGGTCGAGATCTTCGCACAAATCTAATGCACCGTTTAAAGATTCCTCACTGCAGTCGGCAGTTACGGTACAAACAGTGTCCATCAAAAGGCGTTTCTCGGATTTTTGTGATGCGCAACCGCAAAGCAGTAACGCGGGGATGAGTGTGAGTATAAATAATTTTTTCATAATATATCATTATATAATATATTTGCATTTTTGTAAAGATGTGTTAAAATAAAAATGGTGATAAAATGAAAAAAGCAGATATAAAACTGATAATTACTCTTGCAGTTGTGGGTGTAATAGCGCTTGCGGCGGTTTTGTTATGC
>JAZQWD010000142.1:0-4529 GCA_045632165.1 Acutalibacteraceae bacterium
CGCTCTATCCTGCTGAGCTACAAGCGCATATACTATATAATTCGAACATATTATCATTTGCCTTTTTACAAAGGCAAGCGTTAAAACACCCGCTTAGGAGGGGTTTATTATATCCATTTAACTAAGGAGGCAGATATTAAATTGCCAAAACATTATAACATCATACCATATCAAATGCAAGAAAAATAAATTGGGGGTTTGTCGCTTACGCGAGGTAATAGGTAAGAAGTAATAGTGAAGAGGTTAGGTGTCGCTTCGCGACGGATATAAATTGGGGGTTATGGGTGACTATATTGACATATCGCGTAGGGTCGCACCTGTGTGTGCGACCGCAAAAATAACGGAACGACACATAGGTCGTTCCCTACGCGTGCCTTCAATTTAACCGCCCGACAAACTATAATTTAATTCATCTTTTCCAACTCGTTTTGCACAAACTTATTCGGTGACATACCACAAAGTTTTTTAAAGGTTTTAGAAAAATGATAAATATCTGAAAAGCCGAGCTCTTCCGCAATTTCACCAACGGTATAATGCTCGTCCGATAAAAGCAGTTGCTTTGCTTTTTCAATACGGTGCTTTTGACGGAAATTTATGGGACTTTCACCGCTATATTCTTGGAAAAGCCGACGGAAATAACATTCACTTACCCCACATTCGGCGGCAATTTCGGTAATGGATAAATCACTGTCTTGTTCAAGTAGATCAATACCTTTACGAATACAAGAAAACTTTTTTCGAGTGGTGCGGCTTTTTTGTTTTTGACAAACGGTTGCCATTAACTGATAAATAATTGACACCACTTCGGGCATACAAACAATATTTTTTCTAAATTCTTCACAAAGTAAATCAAGGTTGGCGGCAAGGGCATGGTCAACCTCTTTAATGCAAATTATCGGTTTTAAAACAGGCGCAATATCATCACCGTCAAAATCGGTCATTTGAAAATGAACTACAACAGTATCTTCCTTATCTGTGTTGGTACCGTGAAATTCAATCTTATATTCAAGCCCTTTTGCCATATAAGTCATTTGATTTTGTGCCACTTCTAACGTGCTTCCGTCCTTTGAAGTTATAGTTGCCGAGCAGTTTTTAAACCACAAAAGAGTGTGTGAAATTTTCGGTTTCCCTATTGCTGAATACACGTTTCCTCTAGGCGCCCAATATTGAAAATTCGCAATCGGCTGAGTTATAAAAAATTCGGTATTGTATAGCTTTTCAAAGGAAATTATTTTCATTCAACTAACCCCTTTAATAATAACGGTATATGTATTATACCACAAATTTATATTTTTGTATCGTTTTTTACAAAAATTATTTCTTTTTTTACATTTTAAATAAATAATATGTGTGTTAAAATGACATTGTAAACAAAAAGGAGGGCGATTTATGCTCGATTATAATGTAAAAATCGGTTTAGTCGCAATGCGGCGTAATACAACCGACCGACCCCGTGGCACCTTCCTTACTTGGTATTCCGCAGAACAACGCGGTAAGAAGTTTGTAAACTATATTGAAGAAAACTTCAAAACCGAAAACGTTTCTTTTGTGGATAACAAGGGTATCGGCCACGAGGATTTGGTTTATGATGACAAATCGGCAGAAGAGGTAATCGAACGCTTCAAAAAAGAAAAAGTTGACGCTGTTATGATTATTAACTGCAACTTCGGTAACGAAGAAGCCGCAGCCGACATTGTAAAGGCACTTGGCAAGCCCGCGCTTTTATGGGCGCCCCTTGATGATGAATACTACGTTGACGGTATGCGCCCGACCGATTCGCAATGCGGTCTTTTCGGTGTATCACGTCAAATGCAACGTTATCATTTACCTTTTTCACATCTTCCTTGCTGTCGTGTTGAAAGCGACGAGTTTAAAGAGGGTTTTGAAAGCTTTGTTCGTGTTGCATGTATGGTTAAAAACTTTACAGGTCTTCGCATCGGTCAGGTTGGCAGCCGTCCGTATCCTTTTTTCTCGGTTATTTGGAACGAGGGCGAGCTTATGGAAAAGTTCGGTGTTAAAATCACTGCCCTTAACTTTGCTCATATTCAGGACCGTATGAAGATTGCTGATGAAAAATATCCTGAAGAAATCAAGTATTACGAAGATTACATACTTAAAAATTACACCCTTGATGATCTTACACCAAAATATGTACACGATATGGCAACAATGGTTGTAATGTATATTAAGCTTTTTGAAGAATTTAACCTTGATGTTATTTCAGCAGAATGTTGGACAGCAACCCCCGTTATGTTCGACGGCTTGGCACCTTGCACCGTTTATGGTATTCTAAACGATTTGGGTTATATGATTTCTTGTGAAAGTGATATGCATTGTGCAATGACAATGGTGCTTTTAAAATCGGCAACTCTCGGTAAGGGCAAGCCCTTATTTGGTGAATTTACCGTTCGCCACCCCGAAAACAAAAATGCAGAATTATTATGGCACTGCGGTCCTTTCCCACTTTCACAAAAGGCAGAAAGCGGTATTGACAGCACAGCTCGTCTTGTTAATCAGCGCTCATGGTTTAGAGCAAAGGACGGCACTTATACTGTTGCCCGTATTGACCAGGAAAGCGGCGATTATATGATATTGCCACTTGTTTGCCACACCACACCCGGTCCGCAGACACACGGCACATATATTTGGGGCGAATTCGAGGATTTGCAAAAGGTTGAAGATCGACTTATAGACGGCCCCTATATTCACCACTTTGTTGAGATGGAAGGCGATTACAGAAAAGAAATTAATGAATTCTGTAAGTACTTCCCCAATCTTAAAGTAGATAAAACAATTTAAAGGAGAAAATCAAAAATGAATTACCAAATGAACGAATTTTTATTCGCAATTATTTTGACCGAGCTTGAAGATGCTGTAGGCGTTGAAAACTGCTCGACAAAATCAATCGATACTGCAACACACAGTGTTGACTTCTTCTGGCTTTCACGTATGTGGGCAGACCGCGGTTGCCGTATGCCTGAAGCACAATTTGTTGTTTGCCCTAAAGATGCTACCGAAGTTTCAAAGGTTTTGAAGATTGCTAACTACTATAAGCTCCCCGTTACTACTTGGGGTGCAGGCGGCGGTTCACAAGGCGGCGCTATTCCCGTTTGCGGAGGTATCGTGCTTGATACAAAGCGTATGAATCAAATTTACGAAGTAAACACCGAAGCTATGTACATTGAATGTGGCACAGGTGCTATCTACAAGCATATTGAATGGGCAGCAAATGAAGTTGGCAAGGCAACCATGCACTATCCTTCTTCACTCACTTGCTCTACCGTTGGCGGTTTCTTGGCTCACCGCGGTATCGGTGTTGTTTCTACCAAATACGGTAAAATTGATGATATGGTACTTAAGCTTGAGGTTGTTCTTCCTAACGGTGATATTATCGAAACCTGTTCTGCTCCTAAGCACGCTGCAGGTCCCGACCTTAACCAAATTTTCATCGGCTCTGAAGGTACTTTAGGTATTATCACCAAGGCACAGCTTCGTATCTTCGATCAACCCGAAGAACGTCGTTTCCGCGGCTTCTTGTTCCAGGATATGAACGGCGCTTTCAAGGCAAGTCGCGAACTTTTACAAAAATTCAAGCCCTCGGTTATGCGTCTTTACGACGAAGCTGAAACCGCTTCTTTAATTAAGAAAATCGTTGGTGTTGAACGCAAGGGTGCGTTTATGAACGTTGCTTACGAAGGCGTTAAGGAAATGGTAGAGGTTGAAGAAAAGATTCTTCTTGAAACCTTTGCAAAATACGGCGCTGAAGACTTAGGTAGTGAATACGGTGAAAAATGGTGGAAGGAAAAGATTACCTTCTTCTATCCCGGTCACATGATGGACATTCCTCAAATGTTCGGTACAATGGATACAATTGCTCCCTACGGCAAGATTGAAGAAATTTACTGGGCTATGAAGGAAGCTATTGAAACCAACTTCCCTCAAGCTAAGTTTATTGCTCACTTCTCACACTGGTATGAATGGGGCGCAATGGTTTACGACCGCTTTATTATTGACGGTGAAAACGTACCTCAAGACCCTGTTGAAGCACTTCGTTTACACCAAGCAGTTTGGAACTGCGGTGTTCGTACCGCATTGGCTCACGGCGGTGTTGTAAACGACCACCACGGCGTTGGCCTTAAGCTCGGTCGCCTTATGAAGGAACAATACGGCCCCGCAATGCAGGTATTTGAAGGTATTAAGAAGCAACTCGACCCCAACGGTATTATGAATCCGTTCAAGCTTGGTCTTTAATAATTAGGGAGGATTAATAGCTATGATAATGTCAGAAAAATGCAAACAACACGTTGACTCCTGCCGTTTTTGCTGGATGTGTCACCATATTTGTCCTATCGGTAATGCTACCGGTCAGGAAAGAAATACTGCACGTGCTCGTGCACTTGGTATCTCGCTTGTAAACCGTGAAGCAATTGAACTTTCCGAAATTATGGACAACATTTACGAATGCTGCACCTGTGGTGCCTGCGTTCACGACTGTACTACCGGTTGGGACCCTGTAATGTTTACAAAAG
>JAZQWD010000143.1:0-2888 GCA_045632165.1 Acutalibacteraceae bacterium
CCTTTAATTTGATTTGTTCGCGAAGTCCACGTTCGTGAATGCTTTCAGCAAGATATTCAGCATAAGAAGGTGTACAACAAATAATAGTCGCGCCAAGGTCTGTCATAAACTGAAGCTGACGGTCGGTATTACCCGAAGACATGGGAAGGGTAAGGCATCCAACCTTATGACTGCCGCCGTGCATACCCGAGCCACCTGTGAAAAGGCCATAGCCATAAGCAACCTGACAAACGTCTTCTTTAGTACCGCCTGCGGCAACGATTGCACGTGCACAGCAATCCTCCCACAAATCGATATCGTGTTGGGTATAGAAAGCAACAACGCGCTTGCCTGTTGTACCCGAGGTTGAGTGAATACGAACACAATCAGAAAGAGGTGCGCCTAAAAGACCGTAAGGGTAAGCATCACGCAAATCGTCCTTTGTTAAGAAGGGCAATTTATGTAAATCATCGATGCCCTTAATATCATCGGGAGTTACACCCTTTTCTTCCATCTTTTTGCGATAGTAAGGTACGTTATCCCAAACGTGCTTTACTTGAGCAACAAGTCTTTCGCTTTGAAGTGCAACCATTTCTTCACGGCTTGCGCACTCCATTTCCTTTTGATAGTAGTTTGCCATTTTAATTACGCCTCTTTACCTAATAAGAATGCTTTTTTATTGAGTTCCAAGAATTTAGCGGGAACGCTTTGTTCAATAGCGGTCATCCAATCTTCTTCGGTAAAATCAAAATACTTTGAAAGCTTACCCATAAGAACTATATTAACCGCTTTAGAGGTGCCTGCTTCTTCAGCAAGTGACAAAGCATCGATAGCATCTAAATTGATACCTAAAGCTTTGATTTTTGCCTCTAATTCCTTGGGATATTCACACGCACCGATAATAACGGGCATGGGATTAACCTCTTGTGTGTTAGTGATAATTGTACCGCCGTCTTTAAGGTATTCAACCCAACGAGCGGCCTCTAAAATTTCGAAAGAAACGATATAATCGGCTTCGCCCTTATCAATAACGGGTGAATAAACCTTATCACCGTATCTTACGTAGGTTACAACACTACCGCCGCGTTGGCTCATACCGTGAACCTCGCTAACCTTAACATCGTAGCCCTTTGATAAAAGAATTCGGCCTAAAAGCTTACTTGCAAGTAAGGTACCTTGACCGCCAACGCCGACAATCATAATATTTTTAGTTTGCATTGCTTTTACGCCTCCTTCACGTTTTCAAAAACATCAAATTTACACATTTGAGCGCATACGCCACAACCTGTGCAAAGGGTGTTATCAATTTTAACCTTACCGTCGATTACGCTAACAGCGGGGCAACCTATACGCATACAAGATTTACAACCGATACACTTGTCGGTATTAACCTTAATCGGGCCTGCGTGCTTAACGTATTTTAAAAGCGCACAGGGACGGCGAGAAATAATAACGCTCGGCTCGTCCTTCTCAAGTTCTTCCTTAATAACGGTATCACATTCAGCCAAATTGTAAGGATCAACCACGTGAACGCTCTTAATACCAACGCTCTTGCAAAGTGCCTCTAAATCAATCTTACTGCAGGGGTCACCCTTTAAGTTATAACCTGTTGTGGGGTTTTGTTGGTGACCTGTCATACCGGTAATTGAGTTATCAAGAATAATAACGGTTGAATTTGAGCCGTTATATGCGATATTTATAAGACCTGTAACACCCGAGTGCATAAAGGTTGAGTCACCGATAACCGCAACGGTATTTTTATCACTTGCACCTTCGTTTGCCTTATTAAAGCCGTGGATTGAAGAAACTGATGCGCCCATACAAATTGTGCTGTCAATAGCGGAAAGCGGAGCTACTGCGCCAAGAGTATAACAACCGATATCACCCATAACGGTAAGCTTGTTCTTCTTTAAGGTGTAGAACAAACCGCGGTGGGGACAGCCTGCGCACATTACGGGAGGACGCATAGGAATATTTTCATTAAGCGCTACACCCTTAGGTGCTTCTTCGCCCAATTTTTCAGCAACAAAGTTTTGACTGAATTCACCGATGTTGCCAAAAATTTCCTTGCCTGAAACCTCAACACCGATATTCTTACAATGTGTTTCGATAATACCGTCAAGCTCTTCAACAACGATTACGCGCTTAACTTTATTTGCGAAATTCTTAATCTTATTAACGGGAAGTGGATTAATCATACCAAGCTTTAACACGGGGTATTTGTCACCGAAAACTTCCTTAACGTACTGATAGCTTGTAGAAGAAGTGATAATACCAACGGCATTGTCACTACCCTCTTCAATTCGGTTAAACCAAGCGGTTTCAGCATAAGCGATTAAATCAAGTGTACGTTGTTCAACTATGGGGTGACGCTTTTTAGCGTTACCGGGCATCATTATGTACTTTTCGCCGTTTTTAACGTATTCCTTTTGAGGAATTTCTACACGGTCACTTTCCTCAATAATACTTTGTGAGTGAGCAACACGGGTAACCATTTTAATAAAAATGGGTGTGTCGAACTTTTCGGAAATTTCGAAAGCTTCTTTAACAAAGGCAATAGATTCCGCACTGTCACTGGGTTCAAGCATAGGAATTTTCGATGCGATTGCATAATGGCGAGAATCTTGCTCGTTTTGTGAAGAGTGCATACCGGGGTCGTCAGCAACACCGATAATAAGACCGCCGTTAACACCTGTATAAGCAACTGTGAAAAGCGGGTCAGCCGCTACGTTTACACCAACGTGCTTCATACCGCAAAAGCTACGTTTACCTGCAAGCGACGCACCGAAAGCGGTTTCTAAAGCAACCTTTTCGTTGGGCGCCCATTCAGCATAGATTTCTTTATACTTTGCGGCGTATTCGGTAATTTCGGTACTTGGAGTACCGGGATAGCTTGATACAAACGAGCA
>JAZQWD010000144.1:0-9715 GCA_045632165.1 Acutalibacteraceae bacterium
ATCATATCCATCATTTTGCCAAGGTGAACGAATTTGTAACCGATGATGGTGCCAGCTTCGTCAACAGCAACCTTGGTGATGTAACCTTCAGCAAGTTCTAAGTAACGTGGGCCCTTTGCTTTAGTAGCATAGGTAGTACCGGTTTGTGAACGTAAACCTTTACCAAGGTCTTCAAGACCTGCACCAACAGGAAGACCGTCTTCAGAGAAAGCGGTCTGAGTACGACCGTAAACGATCTGTAAGAAAAGTTCGCGCATAGCAGTGTTAATAGCATCGCAAACAAGGTCGGTATTAAGAGCTTCAAGAAGGGTTTTGCCGATAAGAATTTCAGAAGCCATAGCAGCAGAGTGAGTCATACCGGAGCAACCGATAGTTTCAACCAATGCTTCTTGAATGATACCCTCTTTAACGTTGAGAGTAAGTTTGCAGGTGCCCTGTTGGGGAGCGCACCAGCCGATACCGTGGGTAAGGCCTGAAACGTCTTTAACTTCCTTAACCTGAACCCATTTGCCCTCTTCCGGAATGGGAGCGGGACCGTGATATGTGCCTTTTGCTAAAGGACACATATTTTCTACTTCATGTGAATAGTTCATATATGTACTCCTTTCGGTTTTATACCCGTATATTATACCAAAAACGACAGTAAAAAACAATAGTGATTATGATAAATTTTTAACTAATTTGCGCTAAAATACTGTTAAAATAATCATAAGCGGCTGTTTTCTCACTTTCCATCATATCAATTTTTTGATTATGGTTTGCCTCACAGCAACAAATCGCCAAAATTTCGGCCTTTAAAACCTCACAGCGACCGAGCACAAGATTAACAAGCTCCTTGCTTTGTTCCCCGCCCTTTTCTGTGATTTGGTTGCAAATTTTGGTCGCCTCAATAACCGCTTTGCCAATTATTTTTGCGCCAATTTCCATCTCTTCGGTCATTACTTTGTTTTCTTCCATAAAGACACCTCTTTAAATAAACGCCACCACGTTTGTGGTGGCGTAATTTAATTAAAAGTATTTCATTGGGTCAACCCAAGCGTTGTTTTTCATAATACCAAAATGTAAGTGCGGACCGGTTGAACGGCCTGTAGACCCGATATAACCGATGATTTGACCTTTTTTAACGGTTTGACCGTTTTTAACCGTAACACTACCCATGTGCGCATAATATGCCTTATAGTTTGCCTTTGCATATGAATCGCCGGTATAGGTTCCGTGGTCAATTGCTACATAGTTGCCATAACCGTTACCACAACAGGTTTTAAGCGGGCTTTTGCCGTAGTTATGCTTACAGCTGTTGTAATATTGGTAAACCTTACCGTCAGCCATTGCATAAATTGGTTGACCATAGCTACCGTTTGAAATGTCAACACCGTTATGCATTCTGCCCCAACGTTTACCGTAATATGAAGAAATACGCTTAAAGGTTGTCGGCCATTTAAACTTACCGTCGTTAACAAAGTTACCGCCTGAATTACCGTATAAAATTTCATTCAAGGCATTTTCCATCTGTGCAATGTCTTTATCTATTGCATTTTTATCAGACTGAACTGCGTTTTGGTTCTTGTTAATTGAATTAATAAGCTTTTGGATTTCATTAGCATCGGCTTGAAGCTTTGCCTGGTCTTTTGCAATTTTTGCTTTAACCTCTGCCTGCTCTTCTAAAAGCTTATTGTTTTCTTCAATTTTTTTGTTAAGCTTATCGATTTCTTTAATGATGCTATCCATCATTTTTTTATCTTTAGCCGAAACCGAAGCGGTAAGTTGTGATAACTGCAAAAATTCAGCAAAGCTTTTAGCACCTAAAAGAATTTGAAGATTGTTGCCGGTATTGCTCATTTGAATTGCACGCAAGCGGCGTTTAAAAAGTTCTTTATCCTTTTCGATTTGTTTATTGTTAGCTTCAATGGCTGCCTTGTTATCATCAATTTGCTTGTTTATAGCAGCAATTTGCTTGTTACAAGCATTGATTCTATCGTTTACGATAGCCATTTGGCTTTCAATTTTATTTTTTAGCTTTACCTGTTCGTTTTTATCTTTTTTAAGCTTATTAATTTCGGCTTGAAGCTTTGCAGCTTCTTTTTCAAGACGGTCAATTTCCGCCTGAATTTCAGAAGCAGTTGCCGCGCTTGTTTGCGGTACAGATGCAACGTAGGTGCAGCTGATACAAGCCACTATAAGCACAATGGATAAAATTTTAAAAAGTTTTTGTTTCATATAATCTCCTAAAAATTAGATTGCCGCAAATTCGCTACCTTCGTGTTTAAGATACTTGCCAATCATAAACGCACTGCCTAAAACACCCGCAAATATACCGATAGCCACAAATAACGCCAATAGGATAAGTGCCATATCGCCATATTTAACAATATCGTTTGTGCCAAGCGCACCAATTATAGACTCAGTTGCTACACGGTAGCAGAAATAAAGTAAAACCTCAGAAATCACCGCTGAAACAATACCGATGACCATACCCTCAACAATAAACGGTATCCTTACAAAAGCATCGGTTGCACCAACCGCCTTCATAATACCGATTTCGAGCTTGCGGTTATACATTGTAACACGAATAGTGTTAGAAACGATTACAAGTGAAATTAACATTAATACTGCAATAATCCATGCACCTGCAATGCCAACACCTTTTTTAATTGCATTAATTGTATTTGCAAGTTCTGTCTGTGAACGAACGTTTGAAACACCGTTAAGTTTTTCAAGTTTTTTAACAGTTGCTTCATACTTGCCCATATCTTTCATAGTAACCTTTGCGGCACTTGAAATTGGGTTTTCTTCATCAAGGAAAGAAAAATAATCCTTTTGACCTTCAAGCATTGATGAGGTTACGCTTTTAAGACCCTCCTCAGGTGAAACATATTCAACCTTTGCTATGTTATCAAGCTTTTCAATTTCCTTACAAAGAGCTTTTGCTTCTTTTTCATTATGAATAATGTAGTCAGAATCCTTAATTCCGTTTTTATCGGCCTTATCGGTTTCTTCAGGTTTAGTAGCTTCACCTGCGCTTGTTGTGGTATCGCTTACGGTATCATCCGCGGAATTTTCATCATCATAAAGCGCCCAGCTATAGTCCTTCATATAAACCATAACGACATTTTGCTCTTCAAGGTTGCCGATAGCAACGTTAACGTTTTCAGAAATTAAAACCGCAAGACCGATAATTACCATACAGGCAACCAACACGCCGACAGAAGCTAAAGTCATGAGGCGGTTTATCCAGGTGTTTTTAATACCTTCTTTGGTGAGATAACTAATACTGCTAAGCTTCATTAGATACCACCTCCGACGTTGTCTGCAATGATTCTACCACTGTCAAGCATAATTACGCGGTGGTTAAAATCACGCACAAGGTTATGGTCGTGGGTAACCATTAAGATTGTAGTGCCCTTTTGATTTATTTCAGTCAAGAGCGAAACAATATCATAAGACATATTGGGGTCAACGTTACCTGTCGGTTCGTCAGCGATAATTAAATCCGGCGAATTAACAAGTGCGCGTGCAAGACCCACACGTTGTTGCTCACCACCTGAAAGTTGGTTGGGCAAAAAGCGTGCTTTGTCGCCAAGGTTAACCTTAGCAAGCGCTTTTGAAACCTCTTTACGAATATCCCTACCGTCTGCGCCTACAACGTGCATTGCAAAAGCTACGTTATCGAAAACAGTCATATTAGGGATAAGGCGGAAGTCCTGAAAAACGATGCCCATTGTTCTGCGAAGCATAGGCACGTCCTTTCGCTTCATACTTGTAAGGTCAAAGCCGTTCACCACAATTTTACCTGTGTTAGCTTTTTCCTCGCGCATTATAAGCTTCATAAAGGTACTTTTACCCGCACCCGAAGAACCAACGATAAATACAAATTCGCCGTTGTTAATTTTTATATTAACGTCCTCAAGCGCATGAGTACCGGTTTGATAAGTTTTAGAAACACCGCGGAATTCGATTATCGGCTTAACCGCGGAAAATTGTTGAACGTTTTCCATCTAAAAATTCCTTTAAATTAGTATTTAACGGGGTTGCTTCTTAAGTACTTGTTAACCATTAAAGCAATCTTGAAAACAATTGCATGGTCAAATTCTCTTAAATCAAGACCTGTAATCTTCTTGATCTTTTCAAGGCGGTAAACCAATGTGTTACGGTGAACGAAAAGTTTTCTTGAAGTTTCAGATACGTTAAGGTTATTTTCAAAGAAGCGTTGAATTGTAAACAATGTTTCTTGATCTAAACTTTCGATAGAACCACGCTTGAAAACTTCTCTCAAGAAGGTTTCGCAAAGGGTGGTAGGAAGCTGATAAATAAGACGAGCAATACCAAGATTGTCATAAGAAACGATAGTCTTTTCAGTATCGAATACCTTACCAACTTCAAGCGCTGCCTGTGCTTCCTTAAATGAACGGGCAAGGTCTTTAAGATTGTTAACGGTTGTACCGATACCAATTACAACGTGAGCATAGAATTCGCCCGAAATTGTGTCTGCAATAGTAGCCGCCATTTTTTCAATAGTCTTGGGGTCAATACCCTGTGCAGTTTCTTTAACAAGTGCTATATCGGTTTCGTTAATGCTGATTACAAAATCCTTTGCTTTATCAGGGAAAAGGTTTTGAACAACGTCGTAAATTGAAACTTCATTTGCTTCAAGTGAACGAATGATGATAACGGTACGTGAAACGTCGCTGTTAAAATAAAGCTCACGTGCCTTAATATAAATATCACCGGGGAGGATATTATCAAGAATAATATTTTTAATAAAGTTGCCGCGGTCATATTTTTCGTCATAATAGAATTTAACGTTAGCAAAAGCAACAGCTAAAATTGAAGCATATTTGCTCGCCAAAACGTCATTACCTTCAACAAACACAGCGTAGTTTGTACCTTGTCCCACACCGAGACTCTTGTAGGTATAGCCGTCTTCAACACAAACTTCGTTTGTTAAATTGAAAGAAGGAATAACCTCACCGATTTTACCAAGTTCGTTAGAAGCGGTAATGGTGAAATTTTCATCTATCACACCAAATGTACGGTCAATACAGTCCTTCATTTGATGAATTACACCTTGAAAAAGACGATTTGCCATAAAAAACACATCCTTACGCATAATAATATTAATTATATATTTTATAATACATAAAAATCCACAAATTTTCAAGTGTTTTCTTTGAAAAAGTTACAAAAAAATTACAAAATCAGTATAAATCTTATAAACAGACAAAAAATATGGTAAAATTTAGAAAATTTGCGCTTTAATACTTGGGTGATTTTATGTATAAATACAATTTACACGTCCATACGTCGATAGCCAGTGATTGTGCCAGAGCCACTGTAGAGGAAATGATGAAAAGACACAAAGAAATCGGATTTTCAGGCTTTGCGCTTACAAATCATTTTCTTCACGGCAACACCGGCATTGACCGCAAGCTTCCTTGGAAAGATTTCGTAAACAGTTATTCGAGTTATTATTACAACGCCCTTGAAACTGCTCAAAAGCTTGATTTCGATCTGCTTTTCGGTGTCGAAGAGGGTTACGCTCAAGGTAAAGAATTTTTAGTTTACGGCATATCACCCGATATTCTTTTAGCCCATCCCGAGCTTCAAAATTACGGAATAGAAAATTGGACCAAGGTGGTTCGCGAAAACAACGGATTTATTGCTTATGCACACCCATTCAGGGTTGCGGGCTACATTCCCGACCCATACACAATGCCCGATATTTCCTTGGTTGACGGCATCGAAGCATATAATATGGGCAATATGCCGGAAAACAACGAATTAGCTGTAAAAACATTTAAAAACAGCGGCAAAATTTTAATTGCGGGCGGTGATCTACACAACAACACCTTTACTGACAGTTTCGGGATTAAAGTAAAACAAAGAATAAAAACAAATAGCGATCTTGTAAATGTCTTAAAAGGTAATGATTTCGAAATTTATATAGGATAAAAAATAAAAAAAATAGCACTTCAAAAGAAGTGCTATCTTTTTGGTGACCCGTACGAGGTACACTGCGCTAATACTTTTTTGACCGCTCCGAGCGGTGCCCAAAAAAGTTTATTTGCTCGTGACTTCACACCGTAAAAATCTGTCGCGATTTTTACGGCGCTTCGCCGAACTCTACTCGTTCTCATCTCGTACTATTTTTAGAAAAAATAAAAAAGATAGCACTTCAAAAGAAGTGCTATCTTTTTTGGTGACCCGTACGAGATTCGAACTCGTGTTACCGCCGTGAAAGGGCGGTGTCTTAGGCCTCTTGACCAACGGGCCATATAAAATATGGTGGCTGTAATTGGATTCGAACCAATGACACTGCGGGTATGAACCGCATGCTCTAGCCAACTGAGCTATACAGCCATAACTTAAAGCGACTTGTATATTATAACTAATGAACACCGATTTGTCAAGTACTAATTTTTATTTTTTTAAACTTTTTTTAAAATAATGTTGACAACCATAAAATATATGCTATAATATAATAAAGTGTATCAAATGAGACACTTTTGGAGGGTGATGTAACTGAAATTTGATAATTTTTTTCTGCTAAACAATTTAGAAAAAAATGAAATAAATGAAATTATTTCAAATTTTTCTTCTCCAATACAATTTAAAAAAGGTGAAACTGTGTACAACAATAACCATTTCAAATCGGCTATTGGGTACATAATTAAAGGTACGGCAACAGCAGTAAGCGACAATAAAAACCACGCTCACCTTAAAACTTTTACAAAAGGTATGTCCTTTGGGGCGGCGGCACTGTTCGGTGGCAATGACTGTTATATAAGCGAAATTACCGCAAAAACCGATTTAGAGGTTTTATTTATAACCGAAGCTGAGCTAACCGTTTTGTTTGAAAAATATCCAAAAACCGCTATTAATTACATTACCTTTTTATCCGAAAAGGTTAGGTTTTTAAATAAAAAGCTTAACGTAGTATCTTGTAGCGGTACCGAAAACACCGTTTTAAAACATTTGACTTCCCTTGCCGATAAAAACGGTGAAATTCTGGAATTTAAAAATATGTCGTTAGTTTCAAAGTCACTAGGCATAAGCCGCGCTTCGCTTTACAGGGCGCTTAACGACTTGGAACAAAACGGTTATATTATAAAAGAAAATAATTATATAAAGGTGATTAACTATGAAAAAACTAATTAGCATTTTATTAACCCTCTTGCTCGTGCTTTCCTTTGCAGGATGCGGTGCAAACAATACCGACTCTACCCCTTCTACACCGTCTAGCCCCGAAAAGCTTGATACAAAGGTAAATATTTACGGTATTGCAGGTCCTACAGGCGTTGGTCTTGCTAATCTTATGGAAAAAGCTGAAAAAGGCGAAGGCAACTTAAAATACAACATTGCTTTAGCCGCAAACAACGATGAAATTGTTGCTAAAATTAAAAACGGTGAAGCTGATATTGCTGCTGTTGCTACAAACCTTGCTTCTACCCTTTATAACGCAACAAACGGCGGTGTTCAAGTTTTAGCAATTAACACTTTAGGCGTTTTAAACGTTGTCACCAAGGGCTACGAGGTTGATTCTATCGACGACCTTAAGGGCTTAACAATTTATTCAACAGGTCAAGGTGCAAACCCCGAATATATCATTAACGATATTCTTAAAAGCAACAATCTTGAAGTTGGTAAAGACGTTAAGGTTGAATTTGTTGCTCAACCCCAAGAGCTTGTTGTAAAAATGAAGACAAACGAAAAAGCAGTTGTTGTAGCACCCCAGCCCGTTGCAACAAACATTACCAACAACGTTGAAGGTGCAAAAATTGTTATAGACCTTAACGACGAATGGGATAAATTCCACGACGAGGCACTTACAATGGGCGCAATTATCGTAAGAAAAGAATTTGCCGAAAAGAACCCCGACGCAATCAAAATTTTCCTTAAAGAATATAAGGAATCAATCGAAAAAACAAATAGCGATATCGACGGCACTGCAGCACTTTGCGAAAAATATAAGATTATTGCTCCTGCCGCTGTTGCTAAAAAGGCAATCCCCCATTGCAACGTTGTTTACCAAGACAGCACCGTTATGAAAACTAACCTTTCAGCTTACCTTAACTTCCTTTTTGGACTTAATCCCAAGAGTGTTGGCGGCAAATTACCCGCTGAAGATTTTTATTTTGGAGTAAAATAATTTGATTAAAAAAACATTAAAAGGCGCTGCCATATTACTGCTTTGGCTATTAATATGGCAGGCAGCCGCTATGATTATTAACGATACGTTTCTAATACCAACCCCGCTTGTAACCTTAAAAGCATTATTTGTTTTAGGTCAAACGGGGGAATTTTATCTAGCGGTTTTTAAATCGCTAACCCGCATAGTTATTGGCTATGCTTTGGGTATTACCGTCGGCTTTTTGGGCGGCGTTGCGGCAAATAAATTTTCACTTTTTAGTGATATAACAAAACCCGCGATACAGGTTATAAAGGCCGTGCCCGTGGCTTCTTTTATCATTCTTGCTTTCTTTTGGTTTAAAAGCGACGATTTACCGATTTTTATTGCATTTTTAATGGTACTTCCTATGGTGTGGTCTGCAACTCAAACTGCCCTTTCAGGCATCGACGGTAAATTTATTGAGCTTGCCAAGGTTTATAAGCTTTCCCCTTTTAAAGTTTTCTTTAAAATTAAAATGCCGTTTATTATGCCAACGCTACTTTCCACCTGCCTTACCGCTTTAGGTTTTGCATGGAAATCGGGCATTGCGGCGGAAATTATATGTCGTCCCCAAATGGCGCTTGGCACGCTTTTAAACGACCACAAAAACTATTTAGATATGCCGTCGGTATTTGCCTTAACGGTTGTTGTCGCAGTGCTTTCTATCATATTAGAAATAGTTTTAAAACAAGCAGTGAGGAGGGTTTTAAATGCTAAAAATTAATAATTTAAACTTTTCTTACGGTGACAAAAACATATTTAACAACTTTTCACTCGAAATTAAAGATGGCGAAAAAATTTGGTTGTCTGCCCCATCGGGTTTCGGCAAAACCACCCTTATAAAGCTTATTTTAGGGCTTTTAAAACCGCAAAAGGGCGTAATCGATACAGGTAATTTAACCCCGTCGGTTGTGTTTCAAGAAACCCGCCTTTTACCCTTTTATACCGTAATGCAAAATATTGAACTTATTGGTGGCGAAAAGCAAAAAGCAAAGGAAATCCTGCCCGCTCTCGGCATTTCGGAAACTGAAAATTCATACCCTTCTTCTCTTTCAGGCGGTATGAAGCGCCGCGCCGCTATCGCACGCGCTTTATCCGTACCCTTTGATTTGCTTATTTTAGACGAACCCTTTAACGGTATTGATGAAAAAAACCTACAATCAGCAATAAACTGCATTAAAGAATTCACACAAAACAAAACTGTAATTCTCATCACTCACAACCCCGAAGAAGCGGAACTTTTGGGCGCAAAAAAAGTTGAAATAAATAATTGACAGCGTGCTATATTTATAATATAATTTAGGTTTGGAAGTGATATTATGATAAATATAGCAATTTTAGGCTATGGCAATTTGGGCCGCGGTGTTGAATGTGCGATTAAAAACACAAGCGATATGAAGCTTTCCTACGTGTTTACCCGCCGTGCACCCGAAACGGTTAAAATTTTAACCGAAAGTGCCACAGTTTGCCACATTGATGAACTTATTAATAAGCAAAACGAAATTGACGTTTTAATTATTTGCGGCGGCAGTGCTACCGATTTGCCGG
>JAZQWD010000145.1:0-12911 GCA_045632165.1 Acutalibacteraceae bacterium
ATTCATCAAAACGATTTATATATTCGTAAGGATATTTAACATTAAAAATACGCTCAATTTTATCGCCGTTTGGCTCGCGCAACTTTGTAACTGCCGAAGCGCCGCACGCTAAAATAGTATGGGTTTCATCCATTATATAAACGTTATAGAGACATTCAAAACCCGCTTTTGCATAACCAACGTTT
Source organism: Acutalibacteraceae bacterium (assembly GCA_045632165.1). Taxonomy (GTDB): domain Bacteria; phylum Bacillota; class Clostridia; order Oscillospirales; family Acutalibacteraceae; genus UBA737. The sequence continues at coordinate 186 of JAZQWD010000145.1, forward strand.
TCAAGATTACCTACCGTTTTGCTTTGGCGATACATATAATATGGTAAAATTTTAAATTTGCTTAAATAATTATATGCAAAATCCACCATATCAGATGCAATTTTACCCATTGTAATTTCAGGTAATTCACCATTTACAGTAAGATTTGAAGCACGCTTCATAGAAAGCGAATGAACCGTTACGCTTTCAGGATTTAAGCCAACAACAGTTTTAACGGTATATACAAAGCCGTCTAAATCATCACCGGAAAGTCCTGCAATTAAATCCATATTAATATTATCAAATCCGCATGCTCTTGCAAGTAAAAAAGACTCAATAGCTTGGCTTGCAGTATGTCTTCGCCCGATAGTTTCCAGCACCGTATCGTTCATAGTTTGTGGATTAATGCTAATGCGGGTAGCGCCACCGTTTTTAATTGCCAAAAGTTTTTCTTTGGTGATAGTATCGGGTCTGCCTGCTTCAACGGTATATTCCAAAACACTGCTTAAATCAAAGTTTTCTTTAACAGTATTCATAACTTTTGTGAGTTGCTCGGCAGTAAGAGTTGTAGGTGTGCCACCGCCTATATAAACCGTCATTAATTTTAGGTTATTTTCTTTAACCTTTTTAGCGGTAATCTCAAGTTCTTTACACAAAAGATCAACGTACTGCGGTATATATGCTTTTGCCTGTTCAACCGAATGAGAAACAAACGAGCAATAACTACAACGTGACGGACAAAACGGCACTGATATGTAAAGAGAAAAAGAATCGGGCTTTGATTTGCCTGTGATTTCATTTTCGCCTTTTATAGTTTCTTTACAAAGTGCAATTTTTTTATCACTTACCATTAAATAATTTTTAAAATAATTTTCAGCAAATGAAAGCCCTTTGCTTTTAGTAATTCTTGAAAAAAGCTTTGCAGGGCGAACACCTGTAAGAATACCCCATTGTGGTGAATAATTAAAACATTCTTTCAAACACTCAAACAATGCAAGCGCTAAAAACAGTTCGCTATCCTTAACGTAATCGCCGTTTATATCTTCAATTTCACGGCTATGTGAAAAGGTTTTACCACCAAAGCTAAGAGTGGCAAATGCTTTTTCGTTAAGTTCGGCAACTGCAACACATTCACCCTCTGCCCTATCTTCCAAAAATTCAATCTTTTCAAAAGGCAAGAAAATTCTTATTAACTTTTCTAATTCATATTTAAAATCGTTATTAATTAAGCAAAGCTGCATTTTTAACCTCTAACAAAGGGATTATATCTTTTTTCGTTTATAACGGTTGTAGGACCGCCGTGACCCGATAATAAAACCGTTTCATCGGGCAAGGTATATATTTTTTGTATCGACTTTTTAAGCACCTCAAAGCTACCGCCAGGAAAGTCAGTTCTACCAATACTGCCGTTAAAAATCGTATCACCCGAAAACAGGATATCACCGCAAAGATAACACACACCGCCAACGGTATGACCGGGTGTATGCATAACCTTAAAGGTTATATCTCCAACCGTAATTTCATCATTATCGTTCAAAAGTATATCAGCAGTAAAGGAACTAATAGGTGCCCCAAACGGTGCGGACAAATTCAAATAATTATCCTCTAGCGCGGGTGCATCCTTTTCGCCTATTGCAATTTTACTTTCGGTAATTGCCGCAAGTTCATCCGCGAAGCCGATATGGTCAAAGTGTGCATGGGTTAATAAAACCAAACGTTCTTTATCCTTTGCATTTTCTAAAAATTCAAGCGCTTCACTTGAACGATAACCAGGGTCAATAACCACTGCCGCTTTTTCGGTTGAAACAAGATAACAGTTAACCTCTATATCGCCTAGAATTAAAGTTTTAATTTCCATTTTTTCTCCAAATTTCGGTATCAAACAAAATTGTAACGGGACCCTCATTAACAAGTGAAACCTTCATATCCGCGCCAAAAACACCCTTTTCAACGCGCTTTACACCGTTCTCTATAAGCTTTTGACAAAATATATCATAATATTCACTCGCCATATCAGGAGCCATTGCAGACGTAAAGGAGGGTCTATTTCCCTTTTTAACGTCGGCACAAAGCGTAAACTGCGAAATACAAAGCACCTCGCCGTTCACGTCAAGAATTGATTTGTTCATTTTATCGTTTTCATCGCAAAAAACACGCAAATTCGCAGTTTTTCTTGCTAGAATTTCTATATCCTCTAAGGTGTCACCCTCTGCCGCACCGAATAAAATCATATAGCCCTCGTTACAGCTGCCAACAATATTCCCATCAACCGATACTGAAGCGAATGATACCCTTTGAATAACTGCTTTCATTATTGATTAATCCTTTCAACGCCGAAAACGCCACTAACCTTTTCAACGCGCAAAATAATACTTTTAAGGTGTTCAACACTTTCTGCACTTATAGTCATAATAATTGTACAATTACCGTTTTTAAGCTCGCGCGCATTAATGCCGTGAATCGGTACGCGCATATTGTTAACAGCACTCATAACCTCAATCAAAATTCCTTGACGATCAATAGCGTTAATTCGCAAGGTTGAAGTGAAGTTTTCAGCTTTTGTGCTATCCCAATAAGCAGTTATCCAACGCGCAGGTTCAGCACTTTCAGCAATATTTACAGGCACGTTATTACAGTCACGCTTGTGAATAGAAACACCGTGGCCGCGCGTAATATAACCAATAATGTCATCACCCGGAAGCGGATTACAGCAGTGTGAGAACTTAATAAGACAGTTATCAATACCCTCAACAATAACACCATCAGAAGATTTGCTCTTGCGTAATTCGTTAATGGGTATAATTTCAGGTGCTTTCTTTTCAGCAGATTTTCTATTGAAATCTTCCTTAATACGGGGAATAATTTTAGAAAGCAAAATGCCGCCGTAACCAATAGCCGCATAGAATTCTTCACCGTTTGCAAGACGATGACGACGTGCTAAATCTTCAACCAATTCTTCTTGCTCATCATCGGTTAATTCAATATTATTGCGGCGAAGCTCTTTTTCAAAATCGGTTTTACCTGTAATAATATTCTCACTGCGTTTTTCCTTCTTAAACCAAGAGCGAATTTTCGCCTTAGCAGAGGAAGTCACCGCAATATTAAGCCAATCACGGCTTGGACCGTGCCCTGCCGAATTTGTGGTTAAAATTTCAATAACCTCACCGGTTTTAACCTCGTGGTTAATGGGTACTATTTTACCGTCAACCTTAGCACCAACCATACGGGTACCAACTGCCGAGTGAATTTGGAAAGCAAAGTCAACAATCGTTGCACCAAGCGGTAGATTTATAACGTCACCCTTTGGCGTAACCGCAAAAACGTCTTCCTGCGAAAGGTCAACTTTGATATTACGAATAAGTTCGCTTTCGTCTTCGCTTGTTTCTTGGTTTTCAATAAGCTGTCTAACCCAAGCCAAGCGGTCTTCAAGCTTCTTATCGTTATTCTTAATACCCTCTTTATACTTCCAATGCGCCGCAATACCGTATTCAGCCGTGTGGTGCATTTCAAAGGTACGTATTTGAATTTCAAACGGAATACCGCTTCTACCAATAACCGTAGTATGAAGCGACTGATACATATTGGGTTTAGGTGTAGAAATATAGTCCTTAAACCTGTTTGGAATAGGACGGAACATATCGTGCATTATACCGAGAATGTTATAGCAGTCAGCTACAGTATCAGTAATAATACGGATAGCATAAATATCGTAAATTTCATCAAAATCGCGATTTTGAACATACATCTTACGATATATACCGTGAATAGATTTTACACGGCCTTGGAAAGACATATTAACATTTGGCATTTCTTCATGCAAACGTTCTTCAATTCGGTTTTTGATTTCATTTAGAATTTGTTCACGGTGTTGCTTTCTATGTGTTAAAAGTTCTTCAATATCGTGATACGCTACGGGATCGAGGTGCTTAATTGCCAAATCTTCAAGTTCTTCCTTTACAGGACGGATACCAAGACGGTGAGCAATCGGTGCATAAATTTCTAAAGTTTCAACCGAAATATCGCGTTGCTTTTGTTCGCGCATAGCGTCAATGGTTCGCATATTGTGAAGTCGGTCAGCAAGCTTGATAATAATTACACGAATATCTTGACCCATTGCGATAAGCATTTTGCGTAGACTTTCAGCTTGTTGTTCTTCTTTAGTAGAAAAGTTAAGACGACCGATTTTTGTAACACCGTCAACCAAAAGTGCAACCTCAGCGCCAAACATTTCAGTAATATCTTCAACAGTATACTCAGTATCCTCAACAACGTCGTGCAATAACGATGCCGCGATTGACTGACTGTCCATCCCAAGAGATATAACAATCTTCGCAACGTTAAAAGGATGATAATAATAATCCTCACCCGAAATGCGCTTTTGACCTGTATGGGCAGTTACACAAAGTGTAAATGCTTTTTCAACCATACCGTAATCATAATTGCCTCCATAATTACGCATAACCTGTTTTAGTTCTTCAAGATTTTTAAGTTCAATTTCTGTCATAACTGCTCACACTCCTTTGTTAAATTACTGAATACAACTGAATTAAATAAATTAGTTTTTTGACTGTTTGGACACAAACTATATTTGCCGTTTTCGTTTTTAATAAGATTTAATTCTTCTAAAACTTCTAACGAAATTTTAACCTTTGCATAACCCAAGGTTTTCATAAATGAGTTTAATATGCGTTCATTTGTCATACTGCATTTACCGATTGCGCGGTAAATTTCACCCACCTCTTCGCGGGTTGGGGTAATTGCTTTGGCGATATATTTTCCACCCGATTTAAATCCCTCGAAGTTTATTATATCATTAAATAAAGCATCATCATCAATATCTGCTAAGCGCATTTCTTTAATTACGACGTTAACCGAATAATTACAGTTAAAATAATTAGTGGAAACAGTAACGGCTAAATCAATAGTATCGCCTACGTTATAGCCAAAAGTTTCTTGACTAGCGCCAAAAAGCAATGCTTGGAAGGTATTATCACCCTTTGTAAGCAAGAGCTTCAAATGCTTATTGTTACCGATTGAGGTGATACGTTGTAAGGTTACACCAAAAACACCGAAAAGCGGTTCGGGATTTTCAAAACCAAACGGCTCAAGGATTTTAATACTTTCGGATAAATCGACCGTTAGTGCCGCAGGGTTAATCTTACAATCAAGGTTAAGTACGGGCGGTGCATATTCTAACGTATTTGCATAACTGTTAATCGCTTTTCTAAACGCATCAATATTATCACTTAAAAGTGAAATACCTGCCGCCTGTGCATGACCGCCGAATTTAGTAAGATGTTCACTTGAGCTATTGATTGCATCATAAAGTGAAAAGCCCTCATAGCTTCTACCCGAACCGTGAGCACTATCACCGTCGCGTGAAATGACAATCGCCGGCTTACCGTATTTTTCACAAATACGAGATGCAACAATACCAACTACACCATGGTGCCAGCCCTCGCCATCCACAACAATAACACGGTCGTAGCAATAGCCGTTTTGTTCGATAGTTAAAATGGCTTCATCACAAATTTTCTTTTCGGTTTGTTGACGAAGTGTGTTATCATCATCAATTTCATTCGCTATTTGTAACGCTTGCATCATATCATCGGTAACAAGCAATTCAACCGCACGCGCGGCGTTACCCATACGGCCTGCCGCATTTATACGGGGACAAATACCAAATGCAACACGAGATGCGCTGATATCCTTTAAATTAACCCCTGCAACGTTTAATAGAGCACGAAGTCCTACAAGGCAGGTTGCTTTTTTAAAGGCACGTAGCCCGTATTTAACAATAATACGGTTTTCAAGTGTTATAGGCATAATATCGGCAATAACCGCAACCGACAAAATATCGGCATATTGGGGCAATAGTTCTTCCGGTTCTGCCCCCTCCATAACACAAATCAGTTTAAAAGCAACCTCTGCCCCGCATATTGATTTAAAGCTTGAAGGACAATCCTTTAAATGGGGGTCAACAATCGCCGCTGCTTCGGGCAAGCGTTCGGGCGGTATATGGTGGTCAGTCACAACAACCGTCATACCAAGTGAATTAGCAAGTGCAATTTCATCATAACAGGAAATACCGTTATCCACCGTTAAAATTAAATCAACACCTAATTCTTTCAAGTGTCGCACTGCGTCACAGTTCATACCGTAACCCTCACTAAAACGGTCAGGTATATAATAAATACAGTCAGCACCGCGGCCTTTAAGATATTTATATAAAATTGCTGTTGCGGTAACACCGTCACAGTCATAGTCACCGTAAACTGCTATTTTCTTATTTTCGCTTATTTTTAAATTAACTATATCAGCGGCGTGCATAATATCTTTAAGTTCATACGCGTCGGAAAAATACGGCTCATCAGACAAAAATTGTTCTAAATCTGTAGGGTCGGTATAACCGCGTGAAGCAGAAATAAGGGCAACTATCGGCTCAACGTCACATTCAAGCGCAAGTTCTTTTGCCTTAATTCTATCAACTGCTTTTACTTCCCATTTTTTATATGCCATACTTTTCACCGCCTTTTAGATATATTTACCCAATATAATAATATATAATAACACTTTTCAAAGATTTTTTCAATAATAATATTAAAAAAACGCCCACTTTTCAGTAGGCGTATATTTTAACCAATTTTAAGTTTCAAACGAAGTTTATCGCTAATCATTGCGATAAATTCTGAATTCGTGGGTTTACCGCGCTGATTTTGAATTGTATAACCGAAATAAGAATTTAGGACATCTATATCGCCCCTATCCCACGCAACCTCAATAGCATGACGTATTGCTCTTTCTACACGTGAGGCGGTTGTAGCGTGATTTTTGGCTATGGTGGGATATAATAATTTTGTGATTGAATTAATAAGTTCACTATTTTTAATAGACAAAATGATTGACTCCCGCAAATAATGGTAACCCTTTATATGAGCAGGTACACCTATTTGATGCAAAATTTCGGTAACCATTATTTCAAGCTCGTTATCACCTATGGAGGTGTTATTAAGTACTAAAGGCGATTTATCGTTTTTCCAACCCGACAATTTTATAATTCTTTCCGCCATCATATTTGCATCAAACGGTTTTAAGAAATAATAACACGCGCCAGCATTTAATATTTCTTTTTCAAGTCGCGGATTTGCAAAGCCAGACATTACCATAACAAGCGGAACGTCTTTTTTGTCCAGCTTGTTTAAAGCGTCAAGCACACCTAAAGCGTCGAGGTTTGGCATAAAGATTTCCGTTAGCAAAACATCGGGTTTTTCGGCTTTAACTGTCGATAAAACCTTTAATCCGTCTTTAGAGGTAATAATAACCTTCATACCGTAGCTTTCGAGCACATTTGTTAGATTTTTGCAAAAATCACTCGTTTCATCCGCAATTACAATTTTTAACTTTTTTTCCATAGAATTTGCCTCCCGGTAAATTGTTTTTACACATTTTACCATATTATGTCATTTAAATCAAGCAAATCGGTAAAATTAGTGCGGTTTTTACAAAAAATAGTATATTAATTATTGTTTATAATGTTTTTCGACATACATACTTGACAAAAAAATGCCTTGCATTTACAATAAAACTATTAAATCAAAGGAAATTTAGGTTATGCAATTTTCAAGAACAGAAAATTTAATAGGTGCTAATTCTTTAGAAAAACTCAAAAAAAGTCATATTGCAGTTTTTGGTGTTGGCGGTGTTGGCGGCTACACCGTTGAAGCACTCGCACGTGCGGGTGTTGGTCAAATTGATTTAATTGACAGCGACTGTGTAGATATAACCAACCTTAACCGACAAATTATTGCACTTCATTCAACTGTTGGTAAATTAAAGGTTGAGGTTATGCGTGATAGAATTTTAGACATCAACCCAAACGCAAAGGTTAATATCTTCCCTATTTTGTTTTTACCCGAAAATTCAGAGCAATTTAATTTTTCAAAATACGATTACGTAGTTGATGCAATAGATAACGTTACAGCAAAAATTGAACTTGCGGTCAAATGCCAAGAAAGTGGCACACCTCTTATTGCCTCAATGGGTACGGGAAATAAATTAGACCCCACTAAATTTGAAATTACGGATATTTACAAAACAAGCGTTTGTCCGCTAGCGAAGGTTATGCGATACGAACTTAAAAAACACGGTGTTAAAAAACTAAAGGTTTTATATTCAAAGGAAGAACCAATAAAAAACAATATAGACCCTAGAACACCAATGAGTATAAGCTTTGTGCCCTCTGCTGCAGGGCTTATAATTGCGGGTGAAGTAATTAAAGATATAATAAAATAAAAGAGCCGATTTTCGGCTCTTTTTTTATAGCAATATTTCATTCGGAAATGCTTCTTTTCGCATAATTCCCCACATTTTATCAATATATGCCAAGGTATAAAAATTTTCATAATAATGATAATAAAATGCACCTTTTAGCGTCATTTCATACACTTCGTTGTTTTGCTTAATAAAGCCCATACGCTTTGCCAGCCACAATTCGAAACCGTAAACCTTTTTTAGCGGTACACCAAAAAACTTAAGAAAATCATTAGCATTAACCTTTGTGCTGTATGCCGTCCAAAATAGCCAATAAATCATTCTTTGTCTTTTAGTGAAGCGAATTGTTAAGGATGTGGGTAATTCATTACCGTTAATTCTTGCACAATACTGCTCAACGTCAAAGGTATTAATTTTAAACTGTTCTTTAAGTAAGGTTGTAGCCGAACAGCCAAAACCCAAAAAATTATCCCGCGTCATTGAAGAATATTTTGCTTCATTACAATTTGAAAAGGTCCAAATAGAACTGCGCTTATACCCTTTTTCTAAACAATATTTTGTAACTTTATCAAGTAGCTCGCGCTTTTCTTTTTTAGGCATTGCTTTTACCTTACTTTTTGTAAACGCAAAATCAATAAACGGATAAATAGCAATATGATTTGCACCTGAATTGAAGGCACTTTCTATATCGTTTTTTAAATCAGTAAAGGTTTGATTAGGAAGCGCAAAAATAAAATCCATAGAAACAGTTTCAAACTTAACCTTTTCTAAAGCATTACGAATTAAGATGGTATCTATATTCTTTCTACCAAGAATATATTGATACTTGCTTTGAAACGACTGAATACCAATACTTATTTTGGTAACACCCGAAGCTTTTAGAATTTGCAAGGTTTCAACATTTACGTTATCGGGATGAAGTTCAACACCAATACCCTCGGTTATAATAAAATGCTCGTTTATCGCATCGATAATTTCTTTAATACGATGTACCGCAAGTGCAGGTGTACCACCGCCAAAATATAAACTGGTAACCTCTTTCTTATAACTATTTTGCCCGCCGACCTTATGTATTTCCAAAAGCAAGGCATCAATATATTTGTTACATATTTCTTCCGAATACTTCACTTTGCAATACGGGCAAAAATCACAAATACTCTTGCAAAAAGGTATATGAACGTATAAACCTAGATTTTCACATTCATTAAACGGCAATACGTTATCATATTCATTTTTAAAAGTAAATGGCTTTAGTGTTTTAGTAAGCCACATTCTTGTAAAACTTGTAATTAAACTCATATAACTCCTAAATATATTTTAAATACGTGCGAAGCATTTCAAAAATTATACGCAGATTACCCTTAAACAAAAGAGTATATTCCGCCACAAAGAAATACCCACACTTTTCACATAGTCCATCTACCTCAATACACCGACCGCAGGTGGAAATCTTGCCGTTTTCAATAACAACACATTGATGACAAGGTGTTGGAAAACGGTTATCAATTAAATACGGGAAAGCACTTTTTAAATTAAAAACAGGTGCGCCCTTTCGCATCATTTCGGTTATATCCTCACAGCACTTTGCCTTTTCATCACGGCTTAAAGCGAGTTCTTTAGTGTCAGGATAAGGTGTGTGAAAATTAAATGAAACCGCGCGAACGTTTTTAGTATCACGGGCTGTTATACAAACGTCTTTTATGTAGTCCTTATTAATTTGATTTATTGCCATATAAAAGCAAATATTATCCGCTGTAGCGTTTTCTATATTTTGCATAATGGTATCATAGGTGTTTCCGCGAATTTCATTATGACGCTCTTTATCACCGTCAATGCTTAACAGTATCAAATCCGCTTCAGGTAAATCAATAGGATACGTACCGTTTGTGACAACGTTGACGATAAGAAATCCCATTTTCTTCGCTTCAATAACTAAGTCACGTAGAGTACGCTCACCATCCCGCCATAAAAAGGTTTCACCACCGCAAAAAAACAAAATACGCACACCCATGTTGTAAAGGGTTTGCATTTCACTGCGTATTTGTTTATACGGATGCACAACCGCGGTAATGTTATTAACCGAGCAATGCTTACACTTAAGATTGCATTTATCGGTTACAATAACCGTACCCAAAATTGGCTTTTTGCTGCCAAACAAAATTGTTTTAAACCCAAAAGCCGAAAAATATAAAAAATCAGATATTTTCATTTTTACTCCGTTTAGTTAAAAATTAAAAATAAAACTCCCCAAAACACCGGCACAAGTAACGCAACGTATTTAATTGCATATATAATTAGCCACATGAACGATTCCAAAAACCGAAATTTAATATGCATAGTTAAAATGCGTTGAAAAATTGATATTATAAAAGCGGCAGTTGCAGTAACGGCTGTTGCAATCCAAAAGCCATATTTTTGAATAAAAAACCCTGCAATAACACAAAACGCGGTTGCTAAAATAACAAATGCAAAGCGTTTCAAAAGATAAAATACAAGATATTTATTAAGCTTTTTCTTTTCAAACTTGCCCTCAACTTCGGGTTCATAGGTAAGGGTTGTCATACAAATAGGGCAAGCCATATCGGCTTTGACCGTACTTTGACAAATAGGACACTTTTTCATTGTTCCTGCTCCTTAAACTTTTCTAAAAATGAATGTATCTCACCCGAATCGCAGTCACGGTATGCGGGCATTGTAGCAAGATTTACATTGTGTAAACTTCTGAAAATATTATCTGCCGCGTTTGGATTAATTGAATTCATATACTTTATAAGCGCCTTAGTTTCCTTACGTTTTGAAAGGTCTTCCCTGTCTTTACTGTCTTGAGTCAATTTACAAGCGCATTGTAAAAAGTGAAGACCGTTATAGTTTACCCAGGAAATAATATCTTCTTCTTTAACTCTATAAAGCGGGCGGATAAGCTGCATACCCTCAAAATTGGTGCTGTGAAGTTTTGGAAGCATTGTTTTAATTTCGCTCGAATAGCACATACTCATTAAAACGGTTTCGATAACATCGTCAAAATGATGCCCTAAAGCGATTTTATTACAACCCAATGACTGCGCCTTACTGTAAAGGCAACCGCGTCTCATACGGGCACACAAATAACAAGGCGAACCACCAACGCGGGTTGTAACGTCAAAAATATCACTTTCAAAAATATGAACAGGAATATTTAAAAGTTTTGCATTTTCTTCAATAAGTGCGCGGTTTTCAGGTGTATAACCCGGGTCCATAACCAAGAAAACAAGTTCGAATGGATAAGCACTGTGACGCTGTAATTGTTGCATACACTTTGCCAAAATCATCGAATCCTTACCACCCGAAATACAAACGGCAATTTTGTCGTTTTCCTGTATTAATTCATATTCTTGAACCGCCGCAATAAAATTAACCCATATAGTTTTACGGTATTTTTTTATTATGCTGCGTTCAATTTCAATGTGTTTTTCAAATTCTCTCTTAGCCAAAATAATCTCCTAAAAAATAAAAATCCGTTGCAAGTAATATTATACCTGCAACGGATTAAAATTTCAATAATAATTATGCGGTTTTCTTATTGGTGATTGCTTTGATAACAAAGAGAACGCCAACAGTAAGAACTGATGAGAATGCGAGTGAAATCCAAACATTTTGAACAAAACCTGCAAAAATGTAGCTTACGAAAGAAATACCTGCAACGGTTAAAGCGTAAGGCAACTGAGTTGATACGTGGTTAATGTGATCGCACTGTGCACCTGCAGATGACATAATTGTTGTATCTGAAATAGGTGAGCAATGGTCACCGCAAACAGCACCTGCAAGACAAGCTGACATACCCATAATTCCAAGAGGTGTACCGATGTCAAAAATGCTTGTAACAATGGGGATAAGGATACCGAATGTACCCCAAGAAGTACCGGTTGCAAAAGCAATAAAGCAAGCAACTAAGAAGATAATTGCTGGTAAGAAGTTGTTAAGTGCACTTGCATTAGCCAAAGCACTTTCAACAAATGCATCAGATTCCAAAAGACCTGTCATATTCTTAAGAGATGTTGCCAATGTAAGAATAAGGATAGCGGGAACCATTGCATTGAAACCCTTAGGGATACAAGCCATAGCATCCTTAAAGCTGATAAGACGGCGCGCAATAAAGTAAACAATTACAAATATAAGCGCGATAAGACCGCCCCAAGGAAGACCAACGGTAGCGTCGGTGTTAGAGAATGCGTCAATAAAGTTAAGGGACTTATCATAGTTTGCTGAAGCAAATACCCATTCTTCACCCATGCATCTACCAACGTAGAACAATGCATATACACAAATACCAATTAGAACAACAATGGGTAAAACAAGGTCAATTACCTTAGCTTTGGGGTTAGTTTCAGTTTCTTCTTCATCAGCAGTAACTGTACCCGAAGTAAAGAGGTCGCCGTTTTCAGCATTAAGTTCGTGAAGCTTCATAGGACCGTAGTCGAACTTCATAAGAACAAGTGC